>NZ_JBATGR010000489.1:0-17794 GCF_049665975.1 Eudoraea sp. | reverse complement strand
GATACCGCTTTCAGTCCTGGCAGCCATTCTATTAATTGTGGGTTATAAGTTGGCAAAACCTGCGCTATTTAAAAAAATGTATGACATTGGATGGAAACAGTTTGTACCATTTACGGTAACCGTAGTTGGAATAATTTTTACAGACCTGCTTATTGGAATCGGTATGGGATTAGGGGTTGGAATAGCCGTGATTCTAATTAAAAGTTATCAAAACTCTCATTTCCTTCATATTGAAGATAAAAGTAATGGAAAACACAAAATAAAAATGACACTTGCTGAAGAGGTTACTTTCTTTAACAAAGGTGCCATACTTAAGGAACTTGATGCCCTACCTAGAGATTCCTATCTTGAATTAGATGTTTCCAAGACCAGATATCTGGATAATGACATTATTGAAATTCTTGAAGAATTTGCGGGAAAAGCCTTTAATAGGAATATTGATATTAAGTTAATTTCGGAAAGAGGGGTTGTTGAAAATCCTGATAGTTATATAGAGTTTTTTAGATTAAGATCGAAATTAGCATAAATCCTATATCATGAGAAAATATAAAATAACTGTACTAACAGACCTGGAGAGAGACGCAGGTGCAACCCTTAAAAGTGCGATTGGACTCGCAAAAATTATCGATGGTGAAATTGAAGTTTTTAGTGTTAAAAAGGCTTCTGAAATTGTGCATAGCGAAAATCAATTATCCGCCATGAGATCTATTAACAGCGGGCATAACTCATTACGCAAGAAAATGAAAAATTTAATTGCTCCCATATCAGAACAGTACGACATCCGAATTGATTCTTCTTTTTCAATTGGTAATATCAAAGGTGAAATTGGTAAATATATTGATACAAAAAAACCTGATATAATTGTCTTAGGTAAAAGGAGAGAAAAAGTGCTAAAATTCGTAGGGGATAGCATTATTCCTTTCGTTTTAAACAAATTCAAAGGAGTAATCTTGATTACAAATAATAATAGTGTAATTGAACCAAATAAAGAAATAGTCCTAGGTATGTTTAATAATTTGGGGGCAGATTTCAATCTGGATTTTGCAGAAGACTTGATAGAATATTCGCATCAACCTTTAATATCTTTTAAGATTGCACAAAATTCAGATGTTTCAGAAGGCTCAAATAAACCTTCAAACAGAAAAACCATTGAATATGTTTTTGAACAGGGTGATGGAGCAATAAGAGGTATTTCCACTTATTTAGTCAAAAATAAAATCGATGTTTTGTATGTCGATAGATTTAAAAGGCGAAACGGTAAAAAAATAAATACATTAAAGTCGGACATTAATAAAATCATTGATCAACTTAATGTAACTTTATTGTTGACCGGTGAAGAGCGATATAATTTGCAGTAACTCAATAGTAAACCAGAAAAATAATATGATGAAAGCACATACAAAAAATACACAAGCAGCAATTACACCGAATAAAGCCATAGAACTATTAAAAGAGGGTAATCAACGCTTCGTTGCCAGCAATATGGCTAAGCGTGATTTATTAGATCAAGTAAATGATACGGCTTCAGGTCAATACCCTTTTGCAACGGTCTTGAGCTGTATTGATTCAAGAGTTTCGGCAGAGCTTATTTTTGACCAAGGTGTCGGCGATATTTTTAGCGCGCGAGTCGCAGGTAATATTGTAAATGAAGACCTACTGGGAAGTATCGAATTCGCCTGCAAGTTAGCGGGCACAAAAGTATTGGTTATTCTTGGCCATACGGCTTGTGGAGCAGTAAAAGGTGCCTGTGATGGTGCCAAATTAGGTAATCTTACGATTTTGTTAGACAAAATAATGCCGGCAGTTAATGCGGTTTCCCAGCCATCGGATGCTGGACAAAGAAATTCTAAAAACATAGATTTCGTAAACGATGTTGCCGTCAAAAATGTTCATATGACCATTGAAAACACTCGAAATATGAGTCCCGTATTAAAGGAAATGGAGGACAATGGTGAAATAAAAATAGTTGGAGCGATGTATGATATCAACAACGGAAAAGTTACGTTTTTGTAAACTATGCTCTAAATGTTAAAGGAAAGCCAATGTGTATGCATTGGCTTCTTTTATTACTAAAAAATACTATCTTTTCTCTTTATAACAAACTAATCGACCGTCATTATGAAAACCCTGTTTTCAAATTTTAAAGGAGATTTTTTTGGCGGATTAACGGCAGGTATTGTTGCACTCCCCTTAGCTCTGGCTTTTGGGGTTTCATCAGGATTGGGTCCAAGTGCCGGATTATACGGTGCTATTTTTATTAGTTTTTTTGCCGCACTCTTTGGTGGTACAAGCACACAGATTTCCGGACCAACTGCACCTATGACAGCTGTAAGCATGGTTGTAATTGCTGGTATTGTAGCAATCTATGACGGTAGCGTGGAAAAGGCCTTGCCTGCCATATTAAGTGTATTTCTCTTGGCAGGAATCTTTCAAATTGGGTTGGGAATCCTTGGAATAGGCAAATATATAAGATATATACCTTATCCTGTTGTATCGGGTTTTATGACGGCTATTGGAGCAATAATTATCATAACCCAAATTCTTCCGGCCATTGGTTATTATCCTAAGGAAGATTCGGAATTTGTTGAACAGTTTAAACCTCAAGCGGAAGAATTGATTCTTGAGAACATTTTACGAGAGGAAGCGGGAGAGGGTATTCTGGTTCTTGAAGATTTTGAAGAAACTATCAACCGGTCTGAAGAAATTACCGAAAATGCCATATTAGACGAAGCAAGAACGCTCGCTTCCACTGAAGCCTCCGGGGTTCTAGGGGCAATAAAAGTGCTTTCCAAAGCAATGAATAATATTATTTGGCTTGAACTTATTCTTGCTGTAGCCACCATTCTTATCATATACGGATTTAAAAAAATTACCAAAATTATTCCAAGTACATTAGTGGCCCTAATTGTTGTATCCGGAATTGCCTACGGATTTGATTTGGATTACAGGACAATAGAAAAAATACCGGAGGGGTTTCCAATGCCAAATCTGGAAATTTTTACAAAGTTTAAACTTTCTGCTATAACACCTTACATTTTTACTGCACTTACCCTGGCTCTCTTAGGGGCTATTGATTCACTTCTGACCTCTGTTGTTGCTGATAATATGACTAAAACCAAACATAAACCTAACAAAGAACTGGTAGGACAGGGCATTGGTAATAGTATTGCAGCAATTTTTGGAGGTCTGCCAGGTGCTGGCGCAACTATCCGAACCGTAGTAAATATAAATTCCGGAGGGAAAACAAAATTATCCGGAATGCTTGCCGGTATAATTTTATTAATGATCTTACTATTAATTGGTCCTATTGCTTCACAAATACCTGCCGCCGTTCTTGCGGGAATATTAATCACCGTAGGAATAAGTGTTATGGATTATAAAGGATTACGGGCAATTCCAAGCTTGCCAAAAGATATAAAATTAGGCCCCATACGACTTAGTTCTGAAGTTATGGTAATGTTGGTTGTTTTGGTTCTTTCAACATTTTGGAACCTCGTATATGCTGTTGGTATAGGCCTGATTATAGCATCTTTAATGTTTATGAAAAAAATGGGAGACCTTACTGCTCAACGGTCGGATGTTAAACCTTTACGTAAGGAAAAATCCTGGGCAGATGAGAAGAACTTTCCCGAAGACCTAAAACAGGATGTTTTTATTAAACATCTAAAGGGCCCACTTTTTTTCGGAACTACAAGTGATTTTCAGCGGCTAGCAGAGCAAATTCCCAAAACAGCAAGGATAGTTATCTTGAGACTTGGCCGGATGCAGTATATGGACCAATCGGGACTTTATGCAATGGAAGAAGTACTACTGGAATTGAGAAATAATAATATCACGCCGTTTTTTGTAAATGTTTTGGACCAGCCAAAATATATGATGGAACGGATAGATATTATTCCAGACCTTGTTCCCAGGGAACATATTTTTAAAAAGTTTGATGAATGTGTTAAATTTATAGAACAATTGGATATGGTTGACAAGGCAATGAAAGATGGTTTTATCATAAATATGCCGCCTTGATAGATAATTGTTATAAATTTGCCTTTTCTTTTGCCTTTTGCTATGTTTAGAAGGCTTATTTATTAAAAATGGGAATGATAGACCAGCTAAAAAAACACCTTACCCAGGTAGATGACTTCTCTTCAGATAATGCTCAGGAAATTGAGGCTTTCCGAATTCAATACCTCGGTAAAAAAGGTCTTTTGAATCATTTCTTTTCTGAATTCAAAAATATTCCTGCGGCAGAGAAAAAAGAATTTGGTCAGACCATAAACGAACTTAAGAATAAGGCGGCTGAAAAAGTAAATACACTTAAAAAAGCCATCGAACTTGGAAGCCAGGAAAAAAGAATCTATAATGATCTTACAAGGCCTTCCGAGCCAATGGAACTTGGGGTACGCCACCCTATTTCAATAGTGAAAAACCAAATTATTGATATTTTTTCCAGAATAGGTTTTAATGTATCCGAGGGTCCTGAAATTGAAGATGACTGGCATAATTTTACTGCTTTAAACTTGCCGGAACACCATCCTGCCAGAGATATGCAGGACACCTTTTTTATTCAAACAAATCCCGACTTACTCCTGCGTACACATACATCTTCTGTACAAGTGCGGTACATGGAAAATAACAAACCGCCAATCAGAACTATCTCTCCGGGAAGAGTTTATAGAAATGAGGCAATTTCTGCCAGGTCGCATTGTTTTTTTCATCAGGTAGAAGGACTTTATATTGATAAAAAAGTATCCTTTGCAGATCTTAAGCAAACTCTTCAGTTTTTTACTACCGAGCTTTTTGGTAAATCTAAAATAAGGCTTCGCCCGTCATACTTTCCATTTACAGAACCTAGCGCTGAAGTTGATGTATATTGGGGGCTGGAAACAGAAACTGACTACAAGATGACTAAAGGAACTGGCTGGTTGGAAATTATGGGGTGCGGTATGGTAGATCCCAATGTATTGGATAACTGTGGGATTGATAGTAAGACATATTCCGGTTTTGCTTTTGGGATGGGTATAGATCGCATCGCCTTGTTACTTCATCAAATTTCAGATATTCGCTTGCTCAGTGAAAATGATGTTAGATTTCTTGAACAGTTTAAAAGTGCCTTTTAAGTTAAGTCCTGAGTAATAATTTTCATTTCACACCTTCCATTCTTTAAAAGGGCATTTGCTTAATTGAGAGTTGTAATATTTGATATCCCCGGTTACCTCCAATCCAACCCAAGAAGGCACTTCAATATTATCATCTTCTTTTTCAATTTCTATTTCTGCTATTACCAACCCATTATTGGAACCAAGAAACTCATCTACTTCAATTATATGTGCGCCTACTTTTATGTAGTAACGAATTTTCTCCAGAATTTCCTCTTCACATAGCTCTAAAAGTAGCTTAGCTTCATGGACTGGTATCTTTTTTTCCCATTCAAACCTGGTAGTCCCCGCAGCGTTGGAGCTTCCCTTTACAGTTAAAAATGCTTTGTCATCGGCTATTCTGACACGCACTACCCTTTCAGGGTTTGAATTTAAAAACCCCTGAACAATATGTGACTTTGAAAAGGCTAAAGATCTATAATCAATTGAATTCACCAGATATTTTCTTTCAATTTCCATCATATTCATTCAAACTTAGGTCTAAGATGAGGATAGCTTTTAGTTTTTTATGCTTCCGAGCTTCACGATTTGATCAGAAGGAATTCTAACACTTTCATAGGTGTTATTTGCAAGCCAGACCATACAACTGGCAATTGACTGAGGATTTATTGATCTGTATTTTCTATATGGTCCTAGCAGACCATTATTTAAAATAAGAAACGCTTTCTTAGCAAGCCATTCTGCTGGCCTTTTCTCCTCCCTATAACCTCCAATAAGGGCTGGTTGTAAAATATGAGTTTTTGGAATTTCCATAGAAACCACCACATTCTCCATCTGTCCTTTTATTTTATTGTAAAAAACCCTGCTTTCAGCACTTGCGCCTAATGCAGAAATTACTATAAATGTTCCTATTGTATTTTTTTTACATAATTCTGCAGCACTAACAGGAATACCAAAGTCAATTTTTTCGTATAGGCTTTTATCCGGTGTTTTAGCTTTGGTGGTTCCTATACAGCAAAAAACCTCATCTGCCATGAAATCACTTACATAATCGGATAATTTCAGTAGGTCGATCAGGTGCTCTTGTAGCTTTTGATCCTTAATTCCCACCGTTTTCCTTGAAAATAATTTTATTTTATTATACCTGTTGTCTTTCAGAAGTGTTTTCAACAAAAGACTTCCTGTTAGGCCGGTAGCACCTAATATAATTGCGGTTTTTTGTGTCATTTCATTTAGATTAAATATAGCTTAAATTTGAATATGTACAATGAATTATCCATACGAAAAATAATACATGTTGATATGGATGCATTTTACGCCTCGGTAGAACAATTGGATAATCCTGAACTTAAAGGAAAGCCTGTTGCAGTTGGTGGTAGTGAAAAAAGAGGGGTGGTATCTGCGGCAAGTTACGAAGCACGAAAATATGGCGTAAAAAGCGCCATGAGCGGTTATCTAGCAAGGCAAAATTGTCCGCATATCATATTTGTAAAACCGCGATTTCATAGATACAAAGAAGTATCACAACAAATCCGGGAAATCTTTCTGGATTATACAGATATGGTAGAACCTCTTTCATTAGATGAGGCTTATCTGGATGTTACCCTGAATAAAAAAGGAAACCCTTCAGCCACGTTAATTGCACAGGAAATAAGGCAACGAATTTTTAACGAATTGGGATTAACCGCTTCGGCCGGAATCTCTATTAACAAGTTTGTGGCTAAAATAGCAAGCGACTATAAAAAACCAGATGGACAGAAAACAGTCAATCCGGAGGAAGTACTTCAATTCCTGGAAGATTTAGAAATAAGAAAGTTCTACGGGGTTGGCAAAGTTACTGCTGATAAGATGTATAAATTGGGTGTTTTTACGGGGAAAGATTTGAAAGGCAAATCACTTCAGTTTTTGGAAGAACATTTCGGAAAGAGCGGGGCTCATTATTATCACGTAGTAAGAGGTATCCATAATAGCGAGGTTAAGCCTAATCGTATTCCGAAATCCGTAGGTGCCGAAAGAACTTTTAGTGAAAATCTCAGCAGTGAAATTTTCTTGTTAGAACGATTAGATCAAATTGCGCAAGAATTGGAAAGCAGGTTGAAGAAATCAGAAATAGCAGGTAAAACAATTACTTTAAAAATAAAATATAGTGATTTTAGTCTCCATACACGAAGTAAAACTTTACCTTATTTTATGGCCGATAAAAATCTTATATTAGAGACTGCCAAGGAATTATTATATCAGGGAAAACTAGAAAACTCAGTTCGCTTATTAGGTATTTCACTTGCAAATTTGAATACGCATATCAGTGAAGCCCATAAAACAAAAGATGTTGTAACGGTTCAACTTAAGTTTGATTTCTAATTAATATTCTAGTTATGGCCGGTTTAATTTGTCAAAACCCCTACTTTAATAAAGTATACTTATTCTATTGTTAGCCTTCAAAACCTTAGAAAATAACTATTTTTTGTTTATAGTTCAGAAATAAAAACAGCTCTGTTTACAGCTATTATTAAACAAAACTGTTAATATGTCATGTAAATTTTACTGCTCAAATATCTTTTAGTAGTATTGATAAAAATTGCTATAAAAAAGAGAGTTTTTAAATCCAGTTGTGGCTTATGAAATTTCTTTTATGAATTCAAAATTTTAATAACTTTTAACGAAATTAGTCTCAATGAAGGAATTTAAAAATTATGATAAGGCTGCATCCAAGTTTTATATAAGCATTAAGCCCAAAGTCTTTCCTATTTTATCCTGGGATCTTTCCGGATCTTTTTTTAATAAAACCTCCAGGGATTTGAATGATCTTAGAATTCTAAAAAACCTTGCTAAAAGTAACCGTTGGTCATACAGGAATACTTTTAATCAGGAACTCATGATTAAGGAAGAGGTTATTCTTGTAACCGACCCTGAATTAAAAATTGTATATGCCACCAATAATATTTTTAAAATGAATGGTTATACTTTAGATGAGATAAAAGGTAAAAATCCGAAAATTTTTCAGGGTGAAGAAACCAGCAGTAAAATTACCAAAACGATTGCAAGTGCGGTTAAAAACAAAAAACCTTTTGAAGCTGTTGTAGTTAATTACAGAAAAGATGGCTCACCGTACAACTGTTGGATTAAAGGAGAACCTATTTTCAACAAAAAGGGAAAGATTGTAAACTTTATTGCTTACGAGCGAGAAGTGGCTTAAAAAATTCTTTCTGATTATTCAGAATAAAGTTCTAGAAACTACAGGTTTCAATTTCCGTAACCCTTAGTGTATTTACCATTCCCTTGCTCTTTATAGGCATTGCAGCCAAACTTATAAGCATATCACCAACGTCTAAAAAGCCTTTTTTACATGCAATGCTGTTTACATCTTCTATAGTTTCGTCTGTAGAAACAAACTTATCATAGTAAAATGTTTTAACGCCCCAAAGTAAATTTAGCTGTGTTAATATTCGTCTGTTTGATGTAAATACCAATATATGAGCACTTGGTCGCCATGCTGAAATTTGGAAAGCAGTATAACCACTATTAGTGAGTGTGGATATGGCTTTTGCTTTAATTTCATTGGCCATAATGGCCGCATGATAACAAACAGATTTGGTAATATACCTTTTTGTTCGAATATGTGGTGGTTCCTGAGGAACTTGAATTAAATCAGAGCCTTCAACACTAAGAAGGATACTGGACATTTTTTGTATAACCTCAACCGGATAATTCCCTACAGAAGTCTCCCCCGAAAGCATTACCGCATCTGCCCCATCCATTACCGAGTTTGCCACATCATTAACTTCAGCCCTTGTGGGCGTTAGAGAAGTAATCATAGTTTCCATCATTTGAGTGGCAATAATTACAGGTATTCTGGCCTTTTTAGCTCTCAGCACCAATTTCTTCTGGATAAGCGGAACTTCCTGAGCGGGAACTTCCACACCAAGATCGCCTCGTGCAACCATAATCCCGTCACAATAAGAAACAATTTTATCAATATTTTTTACTGCTTCTGGCTTTTCAATTTTAGCAATAATTGGAATCTTATATTTAGAATGTTCTCTAATTAAATTTTGAAGATCAATAAGGTCCTGACTAAATCTTACAAATGACAAGGCAATCCAATCTACATCGAGAGAGATTGCGAAAATGGCATCTTCAATATCTTTTTCTGTAAGAGCAGGTAAGCTAATATCGGTATTTGGAAGATTTACTCCTTTCTTTGATTTTAATGGGCCTCCCTGAATTACTTTCGCCTTTACTTCATTCTCCCTATTCGTGCTAAGGACTTCAAACATTAGTTTTCCATCGTCGAGTAAAATACGTTCCCCCGGGTTTACATCTTTTGGAAAACTCGAATAATTCATATATACTTTTTCTGCATTTCCTTCGAATGGTTCCCCTGTTACAAAAGTAATCTCGTCTTCCGGAGAGACAATAACTTCCCCTCCCATAACCCCAACTCTCAATTTAGGACCTTGCAAGTCGGCAAGAATGGCTGTATATATTCCCAATTCCTCGTTAAGTGAGCGAATCATTTCAACGCGCTTGGTAACATCTTCATAATCTGCATGAGAAAAATTAATTCTAAAGACATCCACTCCGGATTCTATCATCTCCTTTAAGACCTCCCTTTTACTCGTTGCCGGTCCCAAAGTAGCTACAATTTTTGTCTTTTTTGTATTAGGCATACTTCTATATAATTAAGTTTTGCTTGGATTTTAGTTTATTGGTTTCAATTTGGTATGCAGTAATTATCTTCGGGATTTCAAGAATAGCATCCATCATACCGCTATCTATTTCATCTTCTTCCTGCTCAATTTTTAGCAAATAATCAACATCCTTGTATTCTGGTAATAAGTGATAAACAGTAGAAGATGTTTCATTTCTAAAAAGATCATCAAATTCCAAATATTCATCTTTAATACTAGTATTAACAATCAATGTCCAATACCTATCATTAAGTTTATCTTTCCATTCATAAATGGGAAAGGAGGTTTTATTAGATATATCCAGGTCTGTTTTAGATCTTTTTAAACTTATTTTAAGTGCTTTATTTAAGGTATAGGCTAAAGCATAATCTTCTAAACCGCTATGTAATGCCATAAGCACGTAGTTTTCTTCACAAAAATCATCAGAAAATTTATGCAATGTGATCATTTCTTCGAGTAATTTGTAAATATAAGATTATTATATCTGTATCCTCCCCATTTTATCCTGCAGGGCAAAAAATGCTCTTTTAGATGCTTTTTCTTCGGCTTTCTTTTTTGAAGTAGCCCTTGCCTTGGCCATTACTCTTTCATCTATTGAAAGTTTAACCGCAAAATGCTTTAGAGGGTCTTTACCGGTATCCTCATATACTTTGTAATTGAATTCTTTTTTCTGCTTTTGGCACCATTCAATGACCAGGCTTTTATAGCTTATTACTTTCCCTTCCAGTTGTTCAATGTCTACATAAGGATCTATAACCCGATCATTAATAAACTTTTCGCAATATTTATAACCCCGGTCTAAATAAATTGCGCCTACCAGAGCTTCAAAAACATTTCCATGTATATTATCGCCAAAATGTGATTTGGGGATTCTGCTTTCTACATATGATATGAGATTTAAATCCTTACCCAATTCATTTAAATGTTTTCTGCTCACTATTTTAGAGCGCATTTTGGTTAAGTATCCTTCATCTCCATTAGGAACTTCATTATACAGGTATCTGGAAATAATAGTCCCTAACATGGAATCGCCAAGAAATTCAAGTCTCTCATAGTTCAATGGCAGGCCATTTTTATCTCTTTTATTCGCAGACCTGTGAAGAAAAGCCTTTTTATAAATATTTAGCTTTTTTGGCTTAAACCCTAATATATTTGAAATCCCTAATAAAAAATCCCCATCCTCTTTAGAATGGGAATTAAATATATTTGAAGGAAAATTCATCTTGCCTTTTAACTAAATTTCTTGAATACCACACATGCATTGTGCCCGCCAAATCCAAAAGTGTTACTCATCGCCACATTAACTTCTCTTTTCTGGGCCTTGTTCAGCGTTAGATTTAGTTTTGGATCTATATTTTCATCTACAACAGAATGATTTATAGTTGGTGGAACCAAGCTATGCTTCATTGCCAAAATTGAAGCTATTGCTTCAATCGCACCAGCCGCACCCAATAAATGTCCTGTCATTGATTTTGTAGAATTAATATTTATATTCGGGGCATGATCCCCAAAAACCTGACTAATTGCCTTTAATTCAGCAACATCACCCAAAGGGGTAGCTGTTCCGTGTGTATTAATAGCATCAACATCTTCAGGTCTAAGATTCGCATCGTGTAAACAATTCTCCATTACCCTTACAACACCAATGCCTTCCGGATGTGGCGCCGTCATATGATAAGCATCACTCGATAGGCCACCTCCAACTAATTCTGCATATATTTTTGCTCCTCTCGCTTTTGCGTGTTCCAATTCCTCTAGAATTAATGCGCCTGCGCCTTCACCAAGCACAAAACCATCTCTGGTTGCATCAAAGGGTCTGGAAGCAGTTTGCGGGCTATCATTACGGGTAGACAAAGCATGCATGGCATTAAAACCTCCCATCCCTGCAATCGTCACCGCTGCCTCACTTCCTCCTGAGACAACAACATCACAATACCCCAATCTGATATAATTTAACGCATCAATCATAGCGTTGGCAGCAGAGGCACATGCAGATACTGTGGTATAATTAGGCCCCATAAAACCGTGCTTAATTGAGATATTACCAGGGGCAATATCTGCAATCATTTTAGGAATAAAAAAAGGATTGAACCTGGGTGTTCCGTCACCGGCCGCGAAGTTTAGAACCTCATTTTGAAAAGTTTCCAAACCACCAATTCCAGCACCCCAGATCACTCCTACTCTAAATTTGTCTATTTTTTCCAGATCTAATCCCGAATCTATAATAGCTTCATCCGAAGAAATCATAGCATACTGCGCAAACTTGTCTAATTTCCGTGCTTCCTTTCTATCAAAGTAATTCAGGGAATCAAAGTTCTTTAACTCGCAGGCAAATTTAGTTTTGAATTTTTCTGTGTCGTAATAGGTAATAGGTGCTGAGCCGCTTTTGCCCTCCGTTAAACCTTTCCAGTATTCTTCAATGTTATTGCCAATAGGTGTTAAGGCACCAAGTCCAGTAACCACAACTCTCTTTAATTGCATATAACCAAATTTTAAATTGAAGTCTAACCAAGTGTAAATTAAAAAAAATTATCCATGCAGCACGATTACCACATGGATAATTATAAATCTTTATCAAGAAATCATAAATTTACTTGGCTTCTTCTATATAACTAATAGCTTGGCCAACTGTTGCGATGTTTTCTGCTTGATCGTCAGGGATTTGAATATCAAATTCCTTTTCAAATTCCATTATCAACTCAACAGTATCCAATGAATCTGCCCCTAAGTCGTTGGTAAAGCTAGCTTCGGCTACAACTTCGTTCTCATCAACTCCTAATTTATCAACGATGATAGCTTTTACTCTTGATGCAATGTCTGACATAATAATTTTGGTTTTAAAAATTTAAATCGTTGGCAAAAATAAAAAACTTATGCTGTAATAACACTATTTGATGTAAAAATGTATCGTAATTTAAGAAATTTAAACTCAGGATTATTAGTTTAGATATAAATTATCTGCCCGCAATATGCCTAAAATCAATATAATATTTATTTATTTTCTTAATTAGGTCGCTAATTTCGGGCAAGGCGGCATCAAATCTTTAATAAACTTAGGACTTAATTTCAAAAAGAATAATTTTGTCTAAATGAAACGAATAGTTCTTTTTGCTTCGGGTTCGGGTACAAATGTTGAAAACGTTGTCCAATATTTTTCTGAAAATAACCAAGTTGAAATAGTCGCTGTCCTCACAAACAAGAAAGAGGCGCAAGTTTTAGACAGGTGTGCGCGACTTAAGATTAGTGCTATCTATTTTAACAGGCACGCCTTTATGGAATCTAACTTAATTTCAGATTTCTTGAATAATCTCAATCTCGATTTAATTGTTCTCGCCGGTTTCCTATGGCGAATCCCAAAAAGCCTAATTGACCATTTTCCAGATAGAATTATAAATATTCATCCTGCATTGCTTCCTAAGTATGGAGGCAAAGGAATGTATGGCATGAAAGTACATGAGGCTGTAAAAGAGAATTCAGAACCCGAAACAGGTATTACCGTTCATTATGTTAATGAGCATTATGATGAAGGGGCCATTATCCTGCAGGTAAAAACATTTGTAGATGCGGCGGATACCCCAGAAATTATAGCCCAAAAAGTTCATAAATTAGAATACGAGCATTTTCCTCAGGTAATCGAAAAACTTTTGTTTAAGGGATAATGGCAAAAAAGAATAAATTTTATGTGGTTTGGAAAGGCAAGAGACCCGGTATATACGAAAGTTGGGATGATTGCAAAGCAGCGATTTCTGGTGCTAAAGGAGCCCAGTATATGTCATTCCCCAATTTTGAAATAGCCAAAAAAGCTTATAACAGCAATTATGATGCTTACAAAGGAAAAAAAAACAGCCCTCAGCTTTCCCCACAAGATCTTCTTAAAATAGGAGAACCAAATTATCATTCTATTTCTGTGGATGCAGCATCCAGTGGAAATCCCGGAATAATGGAGTACCAGGGGGTTGATACTAAAACGGGGAAACGATTGTTTAAACAAGGTCCCTTCAAAGAAGGCACCAATAATATAGGTGAGTTTCTTGCCATAGTTCACGGGTTGGCTTTTTTAAAGCAGAAAAATAGCGATCGTATTATTTATACAGATTCAAGGACTGCTATAAGTTGGGTAAGGAAAAAAAGCTGCAATACCAAGCTTTTAGAGAACACTAAAAACAAAGCCCTATTCAATCTAATTAGAAGGGCAGTTGAATGGCTAAAAAACAATTCTTACAATACGCCCATAGTAAAATGGGAAACCAAGGCATGGGGCGAAATTCCGGCAGATTTTGGTAGAAAATAATTAAGCCTTTTTTTAGTTTTAATTAGGTTTATTTGGTACAGCAAAAGTGTATATTTGCACCATATTTCAAAAACCTTCTATGGGCAAACTTTTAATTGTTGGTACTGTTGCCTTCGATGCTATCGAAACCCCTTTTGGGAAAACCGACAAAATTCTTGGAGGAGCTGCTACATTTATTGGCCTGGCGGCTTCTCAATTTGATGTAGATGCAGCCATTGTATCTGTGGTAGGCGATGATTTGCCTAATGAATACCTACAATTTCTGGCAGATAAAAATATTGATATTTCCGCTATAGAAATTGTAAAAGGGGGAAAGACCTTTTTTTGGAGTGGTAAATACCGTAATGATCTCAACACCAGAGACACCCTTAGTACAGAACTAAATGTACTGGCAGATTTTAAGCCAGTTGTACCTTACAATTATAAAAATGCAGATGTGGTTATGTTGGGTAATTTACATCCTAGCATCCAAATGAGCGTTATCGATCAAATGGAGAAAAGACCAAAGTTAATTGTACTTGATACTATGAACTATTGGATGAATAATACTTCGAAAGAATTAAATGAGGTCATAAAACATATAGATATTATTACCATTAACGATGAAGAAGCAAGACAACTAACGAATGAATATTCTTTAGTAAAAGCAGCAGCGCAAATTCAAACAATGGGACCAAAATACGTAGTCATAAAAAAAGGGGAGCATGGTGCTTTACTTTTCCATAATGATAATATATTCTTTGCGCCAGCCCTTCCATTAGAAGAAGTTTTCGATCCTACTGGTGCGGGTGATACTTTTGCAGGAGGTTTTGCAGGCTATCTGTCAGAGACAGAAAACGTATCATTCAACAATTTAAGGAACGCAGTTATCCACGGATCCAATCTGGCTTCTTTTTGCGTAGAGCGTTTTGGAACAGAACGAATGGCAAATTTAAAGAAAGAAGAGGTGGAGAGAAGGTTACATCAATTCAGAGAATTGACACAATTTGATATTGAATTACAATAATAAAACATGCCCCGGACTAACGGGGCTTTTTTAATTCATTTAAAAAATGAGTGATGCCATTAAACACGAATGTGGGATATCTTTAATACGGCTACTAAAGCCCTTGGATTATTACAAAGAAAAGTACGGCAGTATTTTTTATGGAGTAAACAAGATGTATTTAATGATGGAAAAACAGCACAACCGAGGGCAGGACGGTGCTGGTTTTGCCAGTATTAAATTAGACATGGCTGCTGGGGAGCGTTACATGAGCAGAGTACGTTCTGTTGAATCACAACCAATACAAGACATTTTTGCGCAGATTAATGAACGTATTAACACCGCACTAAAAGATAATCCTGAATATATAGACAATACAGATTTGCAAAAAAAGAATATCCCATATATAGGTGAGGTACTACTTGGGCACGTCCGGTATGGCACATTTGGAAAGAATAGTATTGAAAGTGTACATCCTTTCCTTAGGCAAAATAACTGGATGCATAGAAATCTAATTGTTGCAGGTAATTTCAATATGACCAATGTTGATGAACTTTTTGATAATTTGATACAACTGGGGCAGCACCCAAAAGAAATGGCAGATACGGTTACGGTCATGGAAAAAATAGGCCATTTTCTTGATGATGCTGTAGCAAAACTATACAGGCAAATAAAGAAGGAAGGTTTTAATAAGATGGAAGCTTCTCCTTTGATCGCCGAAAGACTAAAAGTTTCAAAAATTCTTAAAAAAGCTGCAAAGAATTGGGATGGCGGATACACTATGGCCGGGATGTTTGGGCATGGAGATTCTTTTGTGCTCCGAGATCCTTCAGGAATCAGACCCGCTTATTACTTTAAAAACGACGAGGTAGTAGTAGTGGCCTCGGAAAGAGCTGCAATACAAACGGTTTTTAACGTAGTTTATGAAGATGTCAAAGAACTCGACCCCGGCAATGCAATAATCATAAAGAAAAACGGTACTGTAAACACTACTGAAATATTAGAGCCCAGGGAAAGAAAAGCATGCTCTTTTGAAAGAATATATTTTTCAAGGGGTAGCGATAAAGAAATATATCAAGAGCGTAAAGAATTGGGTAAATTGATTTTTCCACAAATACTAACTGCTATAAACGGGGATATAAAAAATACGGTTTTTTCATATATCCCTAATACCGCATAGACTTCCTATTTAGGAATGATCAAAGAAGCGCAGAATTATTTGAATAAGAAAAAAGAAGAACAGATACTTAAATTAGGACCTAATATTACCAGAGAGGAATTAAACAAAATTTTAGATGTTCGCCCCAGGATTGAAAAAGTAGCCATTAAGGATGCAAAACTAAGAACATTTATTACACAGGATAGTAGCAGAGATGATCTGGTTGCTCATGTATATGATATATCTTATGGCTCTGTAAACAAAAATGACAATCTCGTTATTATCGATGATAGTATTGTTAGGGGTACTACCTTAAAGAAAAGTATTTTACGAATTTTAGATAGGTTATCACCAAGGAAAATAATTGTTGTTTCTTCAGCACCACAAATTCGTTATCCCGATTGCTATGGTATTGATATGGCAAAACTAGAAGATTTTATAGCCTTTAAGGCTGCTCTTGAATTACATAAGGAACAGAATTCAATGCGACAAGTAGAAGAAATATATCACAAATGTCTTGAACAAATTCAAACTGCTGATAAGGATATTATTAATTATGTAAAAGATTTTTATCAACCTTTTAGTGCAGCGCAGATCTCTAAAAAAATAGGCGAACTCCTAAGTCCTGTAGACATTAAAGCAGAAGTAGAAATTATTTATCAAACTATCGAAAGCTTACACCAGGCATGCCCTAAAAATCTTGGCGATTGGTATTTTACAGGAGATTACCCAACCCCTGGAGGTCGCAGAGTTGTAAATAGGGCCTTTATAAACTTTTATGAGGGTAAAAATGAAAGGGCATATTAACATTTTTATCGATGAAATGCACAAAATAGTGCATTTCATCGATAATTCATGCTATTTATCGGCTTTTTAGTCACAACGAATTAAAGGCAGGTTACTTTAGACCTGCCATAGCATAAGTAGGTTAAGTTCATGGTAAGATTTGGGGCAAAAAAGGTGGAGACTTCTCCACCTTTTTTATTTTACCTCAAATTTTTTTATTTTACTTCACAATTAACACGACTTTTCTTCACCTATTATAGTATTATAACTAGCCTAAGGTATTTCAACCAATTAAAAAGAAGTTTAACCAAAATTTTAATGGACACCAATGCATTAGTATACATTTGAAGAACCATAGCATAAGTAGGTTAAGTTCATGGTAAGATTTGGGGAAAAAGGCAGGTGCAAACCTGCCTTTTTATTTTATATACTACTCCTAAATACTGCTTTTCCGATAGAATTCTTTTCCCGTCTCATATAACATATTGCCAAGTAGCGCATTTCAACCTATTAAAAAGGCTTTTATCCAAAACCTTTCTTCGCAGCCAATCATTCACTTACATTTGAAGAACCATAGCATAAGTAGGTTAAGTTCATGGTAAGATTTGGGGAAAAAGGCAGGTGCAAACCTGCCTTTTTTATTTCTGATTATCAGTAAATTATGACTTTTATAGTACGTGTTTTACTTCCCAACTTTTCTTGTAGCTTTAGTTGAAAGCCTAAAATTTACCAAAATTTCTTTGTTATTTCTCACAATACCAGTAATTTAGTAATGCCATAGCATAAGTA
>NZ_JBATGR010000488.1:0-5906 GCF_049665975.1 Eudoraea sp. | reverse complement strand
CATTTTCCCTGAGAATGGTTATCACTTTCAATATATGATCCTGTGTGGAATATAATTCCTCAAAAGATTCAAGAAAAATAGGAACATGAAAATGGGCTCTTAATTCTGAAACATCAGGTTTGTTTTTAAGAACAAATGGCAAGTCATTATAAGTCTTAACCCCCTCATTTGTATGTTCCGTAACCTGGTGAAGGTAGGTAGGCTCATCAAATTGCGCCAATGATTCCCATATTTTATCTTTATCGGATGTATCAAATTTAACTTTCAAAGCTGCGCTTACCTGTATTTTTCCAATCTTAATTCCTGCATTCTTTAGTTTTTCGAAAGTATAGGCGGGCTCTTCATAGGCAAGTGAAAAATGACATATATCATAGCAAAGGGTACAATAGCGTAAAACCAATTCTTTCGCTCTATCTTCACTCACATCAAGGTATTTTATTAGTTCCTTTTTCGCAATTGGTATAAGAAAATTATGATAGAAGTTTAAAACGTCTTCAGTATTCTCAAGCATCCCATCCGGCTCCGGTTCTATATCGAGATGAAGATACTTGGATGTTCTTACTTCGAGGTCATGGAGTTTTAATATAAGCTCGGTCATATGAACAGCGCCTTTTTCCAGAACTGCCCTTTTCTTTTCAGTATTCTTGTGCCAGTGTTTGTAACTAATTGGTGATGTAGAAATACCCCCGGAAATACCTTCGGGCAAGAGAAAAGCTAACTGTTCAAATAGTCTTATGGTATAATTTACTCTGTCCCTTGTTGTCCAATCGGGTTCATGTACTTTATCCTTTACAACTTCATTATGAAAATTCCCATATGGAAAACCATTCATGGTAAACACATAAAGACCATTTTTGATTAACCAACTGTTAAATTTTGGGAGATTATCACTCATAGCAAGCTCTTCGCTTGCCTTGTTGGATAGTCGCAATCCTATACCAAATGGTTGTCCTTTTGATATTTTATTCTTTATAATAGGCAGGTACTCTACTAAACTCTCAAAGGTACTTGCCCAATCCTGTCCCGGATGAATATTAGTGCAATAAGTCAGATGGTATTTATCAGCAATCAGCATAGTTTATGCCATATTAATTTTACATTTATTATTTAGAGTATTTACTGCTTTCTTCATTAATTCTATATCTATTTTATGCACATCCATCTTCTTCCCAATACCGTTTATTAAGGTTATTGTTAACTCACCACCAAGATGCTCACGAAACTCCTGAATCCCTTTTAATAACTCCTGCATTTCTTTGTCTTCTGAAACCGGAATAGACAAATCAAAGCCAATATCTAGCATAACCGCTAAAATTTCATCTAAAATTTCTACCGAAATAAAACCAACAAGTTGAGAGTATGTTAAATCTAGTGCAATCCCCTTAGCCACGGCTTCACCATGTCTCAAAGAATAATTGCTCATCTGTTCTAACTTGTGTGCGGACCAATGACCAAAATCCAATGGCCTGGAGGACCCGCTTTCAAATGGGTCTCCACCTTTGGCAATATGTTCCATATGCATTTCGGCGCACCTGTATATACTTTGAAGCATGGCGTCCATATCACGCTCTTTCAATTTGATCGCATTGTCTTTAATTGTTTTAAAGAAAATTTCATCTTTAATTAGAGCAACTTTAATGGCCTCAGCAACACCTGCAATCCAATCGCGTTGTTCAAGGCTTGTCAAAAATTCATTATCGTTTATTATAGCATATGGGGGTGCAAAAGTTCCTATAAAGTTCTTTTTATTATAAGCATTTATACCATTCTTCACTCCTATTGCAGCATCGTTCTGAGAAAGGACCGTAGTTGGAATACGGATGAGTTTTACACCCCTGTGTGCAACTGACGCGGCATAACCGGCCATATCTATTACCGCACCACCTCCAATAACAATCACAAAAGAATGCCTGCAAATACCATTGTTATTGATAGCGCTTATTATTCTATCTACATTATCGTAATTATTTTTGGCTATTTCTCCACCCGATATTGCAAGACACTCTGTAAATAGTAGTTGTGAGCTATGCAGAAGACAATAATTCCTAATACTCTCAATTAACTTTGTGTGATTTTTAAGAACACCATCGTCTACAACAAAAAGGAGTTTAACCTGTTCATTTGGTTTATAAGACTTTATGACCTCAGCTAGCAAGCCATTGTTGCTTCCAAACACTTCGCTTGTAAAGTGCAAACTATATTTAAAGTTTACAGCAAAAGACTGCTCTATAGGTTTTAAATGCATGCTTTTAATTTATGTTACCGCAAATATCTTAGCCAGTATGTATGACAGTGGTAGCAATACTAAAACAATCAAACCAAATTGCCAACTATCAAATGCCACAGTAAGTGAGGCATCCAAAACAATTATCGAAAGCACACCACTTACCACAGCTTTTTTAATGTTTTCCGGTGAATTTATTTTATATGCCCTAATTAATGAACTAAAAATCAGAAATATAAATAACCCCAGAAAAGGAAATAAACTAATCCACTGTCTCTGAATATCCGGAGTAATCATCAAAACGATAAAAACGACTATTGCGTATAACAGTCCTGCCCAAATTAGATGCTTTTTGTTTTGCCCATAAACCTCTCCCCTGCTTATTAACGTAATGGCAAAAATATATAAAAGAGGAATTACAGCGTACCGCCAGTGAGATATTTCGCCAAATACAGACATCCCTAAAATTAGGTTTAATGCCCTGCAAAGCCCCATATTTAATGGCCCAAGAAATTGATATTTTTTGGAGAATGTATCGTAAAGTATGATCGATAAAACAAGAATTAAAGCAATAAAACCACTAAGGTAATTCACAAAAAAGGACAAGAAAATTCCTGATATCAATAGACCAGTTCCAAATAATGAAGCTCCCTTAAGCGATACATCTCCTTTTGGAATAGGTCTTTCGGGTCGTTCTACCCGGTCAATTTTAAAATCAAACACGTCATTTAATACAACTCCTCCGGCGTAAAGGAAAGTTGAAGAAAATATAAGTAAGATTAAATTCAGAAATACCGGCCCGTTTAAAAAAGTGTCAGATGAAATTAGCAAGGTAAAACCCGATATACTGGAACCAGCCATTATATCGGCCATGGCAGTGGGTAAGTTTGCTGGCCTGGCAAGCTTTGCATAACCCAGGAGTACCATGTTCATTCTAATTTATTTGATCTGCGTCCACGCGAGGTTCCTGACCACGTAAAACACTATTATCATTATAAAGAATTGATTGATTAATTCCCTTCGGATTTAACCAGTCTGATTCTTTCATTTTTCCATTTTTACTAAAAGCATCCAGCGCATTTTGATAACACGTTTTTATAACGTCTTTACGATCTATACCCCGTTTTAACATAAGAGCTGCAGTTTTTGGCACCGCCAATGGGTCGCTAACACCCCAGTCTGCTGAGCTATCCACTATGATGTTTGAGCTGCCATATTTGCGTACTACTTCTACCATACGTTCATTACCCATTTTTGTTTTGGGATAAATGGTAAAAGCGGCTATAAAACCTTTATCTAAAACATCTTTTACTGTTTCCTCATTGTTGTGATCAATTATAACATTGCCCGGATCCAGTTTATGCTCCATACAAACTTCCATACTCCTGATTGTTCCAGCCTTTTTATCCCTATGGGGGGTATGAACCTGAACCGTCATATTCAGTTCTTTAGCCAGTTCTAATTGCTCCCTAAAATACTTATCCTCAGCCGGAGTTTGATCATCATAACCTATTTCTCCTATAGCTACAACATTTTCCTTGTGAAGGTATAAGGGTAAAAGCTCCATTACCTGCTCTGCAAGAGCTTCATTATTGGCTTCTTTGGAATTTAATCCAATGGTACAATAGTGTTTTATGCCAAACTGACTCGCCCTAAATGGTTCCCAACCAACAAGGCTACTATAATAATCTTGAAATGATCCTACTTGGGTTCTCGGCTGACCTAACCAAAAAGAGGGTTCAATAATTGCAACTATTCCAGCTTCCGACATGGCCTCATAGTCATCGGTTGTCCTTGAGGTCATATGGATATGGGGGTCAATTATCATCATTTTGTCTTTCATAGCTTATTTTTTTAAATTTCCCCAGGTGACAGCCTTATTTGCAACTTTTTCATTCAAATCAGGGTAATTATCCAATAGTTTGTTTGCTTCCGGTTGTTGGGAGTAATAACAGCAAAGGGCAGCTGCCCGATTTTCAATTATATCTTTACTCTTAAACAAATGATCCATATCCTTTAATAATACACCTTCCAAAAATCCTGTGACAGGTCTCCAGAACATTGGGTCAATATCTCTTGATGCCGCCCAACGTTCATGGGCATAATCTGAAATAATTCTCGCTAAATCGCTGTTGGCCCTCTTTTCTACATCAACAATTTCTCCCAAATTACGCTGCATAAAAGCCGCTTTCAAGTACATTTGATTCCATTGTTGGTCATTAAAATATATAGATGGGTATGGATTGTTTAATGCTATAGCGTCAAAAATTATCCCAATATTAGTTCGCAATGCTTCAACTCCTGCCTGATTAAAGTCCCCCGCATTTGGTAAAAGTATTAAAAACTTCAAAAAGGTTTCCAGCTCACTGGTATCTGCAACCTGAATAAGATTGGCCACCTTGCTTGAAAAATATGCTAAATCTGATTCAAGTACTCTATTAAGAAGATAAATCCTGGCAATTTGCAGAAGGTCTGCGTTCTGCGCGATTAGATATTCTTTCAATTCCTGATTTATACCTTCGAATCTTGGTTTTTTTGCAGAATCAATTTTTCCGGCAAGTAAACTATAGGTTAAATACAATTCCTTTGCAGATTTGGACTTAATAATTAAATCTAACTTATTCTCTATCCAGGTTAGTGTTTCTTCAGATACACTATGACCCAGAATTTCAGATAGCTGTTTAACGGTATCCAAATGTTGCATATATTCCAATTACAAAATAAACAAGGAGTTAGACAAAAGAAAAATCTTTGGCAGCACAAATATATTAAGATAATAGCAAATCACTTCAATTAATTAATAAGAGTATATAGTTTTATTAAACACCATAGGTGTTTAATATGTTCTTTTTAATTTAGCAAAAATTTGAATTATGTTAGGTTTAAAATTACCAACTGATCCTCGCTGGGTAAACATAGTGGAAAAAAATATAGACGAAATTCTGACAGATCATGCCTATTGCGAACAAAAGGCTGCCAGTACGGCTATCTCTTTGATTATTACTTTCCCTGAATATCCAGAATTGATACAGGAAATGATTGCTTTATCAAGAGAAGAAATGGGACATTTTAAAATGGTACACGATAAGATCCTTGCCCGTGGTAAAACCCTGGGAAGGTATCGTAAGGATGAATACGCCATTCAACTTTTGAAATTTTTTCCTAAAGGAGGAAACCGGACCACTCAGTTGGTACATCGTCTATTATACGCCGCATTAATAGAAGCGCGGAGTTGTGAGCGGTTTAGGCTGCTTTCTGAAGAACTAAACGACAAGGAACTGGCAGAGTTTTATCATAAACTTATGGTCAGTGAGGCCGGGCACTATACTATGTTTTTAAAATTTGCCAGGAAATACGGAAATAAAAAAGAAGTAGATAAAAAATGGGAGGAGCTTTTGGAGTTTGAAGCTGAGATTATGAAAGGTTTAGGCAGAAAAGAAACTATTCATGGTTAGTATAAGATTACCTTCGGTCCATAATTGGACAGGCTTCCCAGTTATTATTTTTGAATATTTAAAAAGATGATTTCAAGACTTTTCATAATACAAAGTCTTTATAATCCCATCTGATAGACCAATTTTGGGTACATGAATTTTTCTTGCCCCACTCCATTTAGCAGAAGACAAAAATATCCGCGTAGCGGGAATAATTACATCTGCCCTATCCGGATTTAGACCTAACT
>NZ_JBATGR010000487.1:0-3193 GCF_049665975.1 Eudoraea sp. | reverse complement strand
CATATAAACGGCCGGGGGTACCTACAACTATATCCTGACCTTCCCCTAACAATATTTTTTGAGTGTTTATATTGGTGCCGCCATAAACCCCCACTACCCTATTATCGAGATATTTACTAAATTTTTTTATCTCCTCAACAACCTGTACAACCAATTCGCGTGTAGGCACTAAAATTAAAACTCTTGGATGCTTTTCTGTTGAAAATGGAAGCATTTGTAATATGGGTAGCATATAGGCAAATGTTTTTCCCGTTCCCGTTTGAGCAATACCCACAACATCTTTTCCTGATGAAATTACAGGAAAGGCTTGGGATTGAATGGGTGTTGGAATCGTATATTCTAAATCGGTTATAGCCGAACGCAGTTGGTTAGAGATTTTAAATTCGTCAAACGATTGCATCTTCATCAAATTTTAAGCAAAAGTAATGTATTACAGTTACTGGCAGGCAATTATTCAACTCTGGTTGCTTTATTACCGGAAATCATGCAGCCCGTTCATGGGTCTCATGCCTCTCCTCCCTCCTACGCAAAAATTACCTCTTCAAACGATACTAATCTGGGTTTAATTCATCAACATGCAGCATATAGGTGGCTATGGTTTTCAGTTCTTCATCAGATATTCCTTTTAAAAAACCGTCAATATTAGCCTGCATGATAGCAACCTGGGTGGAGGTGGTGTCTACAATGGGTTTGGCATTACCCTTTAAAAATGCCACTATATCTCCATTTTTTTCTTTATAGATCTTCATAATTTCTTTGACCGAAGGCCCTATTTTTTCCTTGCTTACATCATGACAGGTAATACATGTTTTTTCTGAAAACAACCTGTTGCCAAGAAAAATTTGGGAGTCTCTGCTTAATTCCGCACGCTGGGGCACTACATTATTTTTAACCTTTGTTGATTTCTTGTCCATATTGCAGCTAAACAACATAAGAAATCCCATAAAGAATGAAAATAAACGCATGGGTTTTGTGATATTCCTAAAGATAGTGAAAAGGGATATTTATATTCCATTATTCCAGACATTAGGTTTCATTTAAAATAATAGAAGGCGGCATTGTTTCAGATAGTCAACACTGCCGAACTGCTATCCTTCAGAAATTTTATTTTGCAGAATTCTCGGCCACTCCTCCCGCCTTGGACTTGTATTATTATGTTTTTAAAGATCTTTTTACTTAAAAAAGTAGATTTTACTAAAAAGGTCAGCTACCATAAAGAATAGGTTTAAAAATCAATCACAATTCCTATACTGGGAATTATTTGGCCACTTTCGTTTTCGATAACTACCAGACTCTCCGGTTGAATGATATTCCCGGATGTGTCCCTGTTAAGTCCATATTCAGGTGGACTTGGGATATTTTGTCCCAGGAGATTCTGAACTTCAATAAAAAGATCAAAAGCAAATTTCTTAAAATTCCATTTTTTATCAATACGAACATCCAATTGACTAAATATGGGTAGTTTCTCCTCCCCCAAACGGGAATAATCCAGTATAACAACCGGATAATTTTCTAAAGTAGCGTCCAAATCTGCCGGCACAAAAGGAGTTTCCCCCGCAAAACGATACCGGGCACTTAATTCCCAATTCCTGGCAAACTTATAACCGCCGGTAAAGGATATCAGATGCCTGCTATCCCATACGGAGGGTCTGTATACATCCCGGTCAAAGCCGGTAAATTCACTGAAGAAATAGGTATAGGCAAAGATCCCGTAGAAATTCTTTGATAATTTTTGTTGGAATTGGAGTTCCAACCCATAGCTCCTTCCCTTTCCGACGGTTTCAATGGGTTCACTACCCAATATTTCAAAACCACCTCCTTTATTCGCCAAAGAAACACTGTCACGCACAGAAACGGGATAATCATCATAGGCTTTATAGAAGCCTTCAACAGAAATACTTGAGGAAGGAGAAAAATAATGCTGTACCCCCAACACAAAATGATCGGTTCTGGTATAATCTACATCCCGGTTAACCAATTCGTTCTCATTGTTTCTAAACCCAAGAATGGTATATGGAGGAATTTTGAAATATCGACCTACCGAGGCGTTTAAACGCCAGTCTGTTACAAACTCATAAGAGGCTGAAAAACGTGGCGAAAAGGTACTCAAAAGACTTTCATTTTGGGTAAAGCCATCATCATCCATTCGGAATCCAAAAGAAAGGTCCAGTTTATTATCAAAAAATGAACGGGTCAAATTCGCAAAAAGCCCATATTTCATAAAGTCTATTTCCGTATTAAACAAAGCACTATTGGTAAGATCCAGGGTGTTGTTTTTATAATCGGCATATTGAACATTAAAACCCGTGCTTAGTTTCCAGTCTGAAAAAAATTGGGTGTATTCATAGCGAAGCTTGGTTTCAGATTCAGTCGCATCATTATTAAAAATCACCCCTGTTTCGTTTATGGGATCATCGTATCTTGTAAAGTCATTTGCCAGCCTGTTATTACTTAAAGTGGTGAGCATATATCCATTACCATTTTTAAAGCGTTTACGCCAACTAAGGCCAATGGTATTTGAACGTTGTTTGATAAAAGGTGCCTGTTCCAGTTGGGCTTCGGACTCCGGATCAAACTCGTCCGGAGGTGCCGCAGAAAAATCATCAATTGACCCTAACCCTAATAGGCTAAGGTTATTAAAATCATCTATTTGATGATCTACTTTAAATTGATAATCCCAGTAATCCGGTCGGAAGGGCAAGCCAATCGTTTCAAATAAAAACTTTAAATAGCTTCGTCGTACGGATGCCAGGAAGGTAGTTCGCGATGTTTCTTTCCCTTTTTTAAATAAGGGTCCTTCTAAGGTTAGTGCAGCCTCACTAGCACTTACTCTGAAGTTGCCTGCAAAGTTCCGGTTATTCCCATTGCGTTGTTCAAATTGTAATACACCCGATAAAGGGTTGTCATAACGGGCATTAAAGGCAGATGTAGATAAGGTAACATTATCTATAAATGATACATTAATTAAGCCTACCGGGCCACCTGCACTCCCCTGGGTACTAAAATGGTTGATATTCGGAATTTCCATCCCGTCTAAATAATATACAGATTCATTAGGCGCGCCACCCCTTATTATGAGATCATTTCGAAACCCTCCAATAGATGGAGACACCCCGGGTAAGGTCTGCGCTACTTGTACCACATCATTATTACTCCCGGGATAGGTAGCGATTTCCACTGCAGAAAGCGTTTG
>NZ_JBATGR010000486.1:0-3714 GCF_049665975.1 Eudoraea sp. | reverse complement strand
GAAATTACAATTGAAGTAACATCAGGCTCAGGGAACTATGAAATTGAAATTGATGGCCCGGGTGCAATAGACCTGGCCCGACAAGTATTACCTGGAATTCTTTTTGTTTGGACAGGAGCAAGTGGTGCAGGCCCTTATATGGTGAGCGTATATGATATGGATACTGCTACCCCTCTTTGTACACAAACCGTAACTGTTGATGTTCCGGCTGCCATACTTCCTGTATTCACGGAAATTCACACTGATGTTACCTGTAACGGTGGGGCAGATGGTACAATAACAATGATTGAAATTGATAATGGTAATAATCCTTTGACCTATACCCTAAATCCTATGCCTGTTGGTGTAGTGTTAACTGACAAAACCTTCGAAAACATTCCTGCCGGAACCTATGATGTTAGGGGAACAGGAGTTAATGATTGTTTTACAGATATATTTTCTATTACCATAGCAGAACCGGCCATTATGAATGTTCCGGCTCCTGTTGTAGTTGAATTTGGATGTACTTCAGGTAATAATCCTGAAAATGCAACAATAACCATTGATGATACCTCTATTACCGGTGGAAGCGGAGTTTATGCTATTTATGAATTCATAAATGACCAGGGTACTCCGGCCCCGGGAGACGATGTAGTGGTTCAAACAGGTTCAAATACCACTTATATAGAAACTGATGTTAATGGTGGAAGTTATACAATTAATGTATATTACAGCAATGGATGTCTCGGATCGACAACAGCAATAATTTTACCATATGATGAATAATTGACAGCCAGTGCGGCAATAACCAATCCAATTACATGTAATCCGGGGATGGATGGTGAAATTACCATAACGGTAACATCAACCGCAAACGATCCTGCTAAATTTGAATTCAGTATAGACAATGGTGCTACCTATCAGGCTTCACATGTGTTTAGTGGATTAGATTTTGGTGTTTACAATTTCCTAATCAGACATGTAGATACCGGATGTATTTTGACAGCTACAGAAACTATAATGGATCCGAATACATTTGATATTGTAGTTACCAAACTACAGGATGTCATTTGTTTTGGTACTGAAACAGGAGAAGTTACTCTTGAGTTAACAGACGCTACTTACGTTGGGCCTTTCGATTGGACTATCTATGATACAAATGGTACTCCTGCAAACCTTGCGGATGATATTCCAGTGAAAAACGGAACAAGTCCGACAAACGGACCTACTCCTGTAATCACTTTATTTGCAGGCGATTATATCGTGGAAGTTATTCAAAACAACCACCCAAATTGTACCAATACGCAATTGTTTAACATTGCCGGTCCACCGGCAGCAATTACCGCTAATACTAATGTAACTGCAATTACTTGTAATCCCGGCATGGATGGGATCATTGAAATTATTGATGTTCTTGGTGGATGGGGAGGCTATTCCTACTATGTAGGTACTGTTTCGCCAACCGGTCCCGGTGATTATGTTGCTGGTCCAAGGTTTGAAAACCTTGTAGCAGGTACTTATGAAGCCTGGGTTATAGATTCGAGCGGTTGTGAAGAGATGATCCAGAACAACATTGTTCTTGCAGATCCTCTTCCAATTACGGCTACTTTGCAAATCAATCAGGAAAACTGTACCAATCTTCAGGGAGAAATTGAAGTAGTTGGAACAGCAGGCGGACAAGGTAGTAATTACACCTATCAATTAATAAAAGATGCGGCTCCTTTTGGTGCGCCACAAACTTCAACTTTATTCTCCGGTCTTGGAGCTGGTTCCTATGAGGTTCAGATTACGGATCAATGGTCTTGTATCACAACTATAGGTCCGGAAGTGCTTTATGAGGAAATGTCCTTAATAAGTACAGTGGTCAAACCAATTGATTGTACTGTAACACCGGATGGAGAAATTACAATTACCGTTACCGGGGGTTCTGCCAATCTTAGTTATGTAGTTACATTCCCTGATATGATTACATCAGTATTAAACAATACTGGTGTGTTTACAGGCTTAAATCAAGCAGGTACCTATTCTTTTATAGTGACTGATTTGAACACTACTAATCCGGTTTGTGCCAAAAATATAACACAGGAATTAGATGCACCTACTCCTGTAACGTTTGACCCACACACTGTGGTTGATGTGTCCTGTAACGGCATGAGCGATGGTAGTATTACTATAAATCTTGAGCCTACAGCGCCAGGAATAAATGATAACCCAATTTATACCTATAACCTATATGATGCATTGGCTGCGCCTATTGCCGGACCCCAAACAAGTCCTGTTTTTGATGGCCTGCCCGCCGGCTCATATATAGTTGAAGCCATTTCAGAAAGAGGTTGTCCATTAACTGAAGTTGTTGTTATAAATGAACCAGCGATCTTAACAGTTTCCGCGGTCACAACTGCATTTAGTTGTAACCCTAACAATACAGTTAACACAGCCACTATTACCGCAACTGTTGGTGCAGGAACAGGAACCATCCCTTATTTATACAGTATAGATAATGTTAATTTCCAGGTGTCTAACATATTTGATATTATTGACACTGGTGTGGCTCAACCAATAACCGTTTACGCTCAGGATGCAAATGGATGTACAGCCACAGATGCTGTAATTATAAATCCTTTAAATGTATTCACAGCAGTTATTTCACAGGATGTTGCAATTTCGTGCGCCGGTCCGGAAGAAATTACTATCTCTGTTACAGATGATCTAAATCCGGCTAATACATATACATTCGAATTGCTGCCGTTGGGTAATCCTAATGGTGTCCTGACTTCCACGCCTTCAAATACTACTGCAGAATTTGATTTAACTGCTGTGGGAAGCTATACATTCAGAGTTACCGATACTGCCACCGGGTGTTATGTAGATACAGCCCCATATACTATTGCCCCATATGATCTGATAGACGCAATTGCAACGGCAACGTTACCTGTGGTGTGTTTCGGGGATACAAATGGAGCTCTTGAAGTAAATATTACCGGTTATACCGGCGCTTACAGCTATGAGGTCTTTACAGCTGCCGGGGTAACGACAACAATTACGGGCGTAGGCAACACAGCAACAAATCCTTTGACTATTACCGGCATTTCTGGTGGAAATTATTTTGTAAGGATAACAGAAACAGCAGCTCCTTTGTGTGTTGAAGATTCTAATATCATTACGATCATCTCACCCGATATGCCGCTCTCCGCCACTGTTAGTGAGCTTGCTAATGTAACTTGTACCAACGACCAGGGTGAAATTATTGTAGATCCCGAAGGAGGCTACGCGCCTTATGATATTGTTTTAACTAATACAACAACTGCTGCGGTTTATACCGTTAACGATGTAAATAGTTACTTGTTTACAGGCTTATCCGCCGGCAATTACACCATCGCTATTACAGATGATGGAGGGTGTATACTTAACGATACCGAAATTTTGGTACAACCAGTTCCAATCACGGCAGACATTAGCGCAACACCCACTACATTAGTTTGTTATGGTGATACGAATGCTACGGTGACAGCTATAAATGTACTTGGAGGACAGGGTAGTTATCAATATCAATTAAATTACTATGATCCAACAGGAACCGTAATAGATTTCAGTAGTGGCGGACAGACCAGCCCAATATTCAATAATATTGGTGCGGGTATATACAGCATTACTGTTTCAGATGCCTGGAATTGCGATGTAGAGACAATTCAGGTAACTATTACTGAGCCAACGGATGTTGCTGGTTCATTAATT
>NZ_JBATGR010000485.1:0-3772 GCF_049665975.1 Eudoraea sp. | reverse complement strand
TTAATAAAATAACATTTGGATTACAAATTGGAAGACCAGGATCAATAAAACAACGGCGATAAGGTTTAAAATAATTCCAACTTTTGCCATCTGATGAACCTTAATATAGCCACTGGCAAAAACAATTGCATTTGGAGGTGTAGCCATTGGCAGCATAAATGCACAACTACTGGCCATTGTCACAGGGATCAACAAGTATATTATTGGTATGTTCAGGCCAATTGCTATTCCCGCAACCACTGGTGCCAAAACGGCAACTAACGCAACATTACTCATCAATTCGGTCATAAATAACATAAGGATTATGAGAAGCGAAGCCGTAAGCAAAATACTTATGTCACTGGTAGCAATGGCGTTAGAAACAATAGCTACAATGCCGCTTACAGACATTCCCTTTGCAAGAGCCAGCCCACCTCCGAAAAGAATGAGAATACCCCAGGCTAATCTTTGAGTGTCATTCCACTTGATAATAAAATCACCTCTTTTCAGATTATAAGGAACTGCAAAAAGAGAAATTGCGGCCAACATGCTTATTATAGTATCTGAAAGTTCTAAACCAGGGAATATTTTGTTTATCAGAGTTCTAAAAATCCATAGAAATACCGTTATCCCGAAAATGACCAAAACCATTTTTTCCTTACCTGAAGTAGGGCCTAATTTTTTTAATTCTGAGTTTATAACCTCTTTGGATGCTTTAAACTGAAGTTGCCTGTTTGGAAACATCCATTTTACCAGAACGAGGTAAGATATTATTAATAGTATTATTGAGAAAGGAAGACCAAGGGTCATCCATTTTAGAAAGGAAATTTCTATGTTATATTCATTTTCTAATAAGCCAATCATAACAGAGTTGGGGGGAGTTCCGATAACGGTGGCGATACCTCCTGCATTTGCAGAAAAAGCTATACCAAGCATTACACTAAGGGCAAAATTCTGATCATTTTTGGTATAACCGTCTTCGTCATTAACTAATAAACCAATTACAGACATGGCTATAGGGAGCATAACAACTGTGCTTGCTGTATTGCTTATCCACATGCTCAGTGAAGCCGTTGCTATCATAAAACCCAGGACCACCTTATTGGGGGTAGTGCCTGTTATTTTAATAATATTGAGGGCAATTCGTTTATGCAGATTTACCTTTTCCAGTGCTAATGCCAAAACAAAGCCTCCAAAAAACAAGAAAATTATTGGACTTCCATAATTGGCACCCACATCTGTTATCGGCATTATATCCATTACAGGGAAAAGTACAAGTGGTAATAGTGCTGTTACTGAAATAGAAACGGCTTCGGTAATCCACCAAATGACCATCCATAAGGCAACGGCAATAACGCTGTTGGCGCCCTCATTTTCGGGAATAAAATTTGGTAAATTTGTAAAAATGAAGAAAAGAAGCGGACCGGATATAAGTCCGAGTTTCTTGTTAAAGCCCATTTAGAGTATTTTAGGCTCTAAACTATACCTTTTACTTTAGTTTTAAAAATAAAAGGGAGCAAGCTTGCTCCCTTTTTAAATTATCTGTAAAATGCTATTCATTCAAATTTATAGGATTAAGGTCAGTATCTGTTAAGCCGTATAACAATTTTACCTCTCCTTCTACATCAAATCCTGCAATAAAAAATAAGTTGCCATTAATGTTTAGTATTTCCGGCAAATAATTCCCCGGGTAATTAAGTTCTTTAATTTGACTTCCATTACTGTCAAATTTTCTTAAATTCTTATCGCTTGATAGTACAAAGGAATCTCCTAATGACACCATAGCCTGATTATTCTTTGTTCCTTCAAAATAGGATGATGATATCTTTGTGCCTGTTTCATTAGTCAGAGTAAGTTCGCCATTAGCATACATCGCGATATTGCCATTAGAAAACTGTTCTAAATGATAACTTCCGTTCAGATCATTAGCAGAACTAATTTTGGAGTCCAATAGAGAATCCTCATATATAATATGGGAAGTGACATTTAGACCGAAGTCAAAGAAGATTAATAAGGGTTTATAGTTTGTTATTTTCGGATTGGTTTCATTTTTACTAAAAACTGCTCCAAAAGCAAGATAACCGTTTTCCACTTCAATCATATCTCCTATCATAGAATCTGCATCTCCAAATGAATTAAGAACCACCGCGAATGCATCTCCAGATGAATTCCTTGTTTCAACAGCCGTTTTGTAGATGCCGCTATCTTCTTCTGTACCAAAGTAAAGGAAGTTGGCGCCTTCTGCCAGGAAACCATAACTGTGTTTGGAAGATGAACTAAGTCCATTTATAAAATTCCAGGCATTGTTATAGGTTACTTCCTGAGTTCCATAAAGGCCATCCAGCGTTCTTGAAAACACAAAATTCATATTTCCGCTTGGAAAAAAGTTAACAAAAGCACTATTTGAATTATAAGGTTTGTCTGCCAAATAATTAGAGGAGGATATATAATTTTCATCTAATTCTCGATAATAAAATTTAGTACCTCCAGTGCCCACCAGGTCTTCCAAAAGTTCAATAGAATAGATTAAACCGTTTACCGGATTTACGCCGGTTTCCATGGGAATTCCGTTAAATCCATCTGCTATATCCGGGAATATAAAAAAGTCCTGCACTATAGCATCATTCACCAGAATTTGTTTGGAAACTGTTTTCGTTGCCATGGCTTCATCGAAAACCGTTAAGGCGATGGTATAATCTCCTGGCTTTCCGTAAACCACTGTAGGGTTTTCTTCTGTACGTGTTTCTCCGTTACCAAGATTATAGGAGTATGTACTCGCTCCTACAGAGCAATTGTTTATTTGCAGGTTTTCGCCTACCATAAGGATCTCTTTACTCACTTCAAAACATGCCTCTAATGTTGAGTTAGGATCAGGGTCAGAAGGAGATGCGTCCTTAGAACAGGAAGTGAAAAATGCTGCTAAAATGATCAGAAAGTAGATTTTCTTCATAAAAACAGATTTGGGATTCTATTATTATAACGAAAATACCGGGGTCTTTATTTCAATTTTTAACACTCATTCGATGAAATGCACTAGGTGTAAAATACTGATAATGAAATAAATAAGAATAAAATATCCTTTTTATTGCTCATTTAATTTACAAAGAAGGGTATCGTCCTCTTTTACCACTTTGGTTAACCCCAATTTGTTCAAACCCTTGAGCCCCTTATCCCAAGCCTTATTACTTAATCCGGCAGCTTCTTTTAAATCGGCCAATGGCATGGTTTTATGGGTTTTTAAGATGTTAAAAATCGATTTTTCACTTTCATTTAATTCAATAGGCTTTTTTTCGGGCCGCATTTGAGGAAAGAACAAAACTTCCTGAATAGAGGCATTATTTGTTAACAACATCACCAGGCGGTCCACACCTATACCAATCCCCGAAGTAGGGGGCATTCCGTATTCCAGGGCCCTGATAAAATCCTGATCAATAAACATTGCTTCATCATCGCCTTTTTCCGACAATTTTAACTGTTCTTCAAAGCGATCGCGCTGATCAATAGGATCATTGAGCTCGGAATAGGCATTAGCTATTTCCTTACCGTTAATCATAAGTTCAAACCGCTCTGTTAAGGCCGGATTCGTCCTGTGTTCCTTAGTAAGCGGACTCATTTCTTTTGGGTAATCTATAATGAAAGTCGGTTGAATGTAGTGATGCTCACATTTTTCACCAAAAATCTCATCAATGAGCTTGCCAACCCCCATACTTTCGTCTGCTTCTATATTTAGTTTTATAGCCACTTCTCGCAGCGTTTTTTCATCCATCCCGGCAACTTCGTAACCCGTATGCTC
>NZ_JBATGR010000484.1:0-1702 GCF_049665975.1 Eudoraea sp. | reverse complement strand
CTGGTAACTCTTCGGCAAGCCTAAGAGGCATGATGTTGCCAAATCAGCAAGCTTACGTGGTACGATGTTGCCACACCGGCAAGCCTAAGAGGCACTAAGGTACAAGGTCTGCCATCCGGGCCGTAATCCTGTAACCAAGTACCGGCAACACCAGCCGCACCTTATGGGATCCTATTTTTTCTACCAGAGCCGTACGGTCTTTTAATGCGCCCCGGGCAAACCTTACTTCTTCACCAACAGCTAACTGTTCTATCCTGGCATCCTCCAGGGCCTCTCCATCCAGATATTCCTTTAACAATTGTATTTCAGATTCCTGTACTTTGGCGGCTTTGCCCAGCCAGAAAACATAGCGCACTACCCCCGGGATCCCAAATACCCGGTCTCGCTCTGCTTCTTCCAGACGTACAAATACATAGGAATTAAAATAAGGTTTACTGATTTTTTTCTTGCGATCGCTCCATTGGCGTACCGAGGTATAAATAGGGCAATAAGCCTCTATACCCCGTTCCAAAAGTGCTTTAAATATTTTTAATTCCCATCTGGGCCTGGTGCAGATTACATACCAATTCTTAGTCCTGTTCATCGTATTTCTTCAACTGTTGGTTGCTCTTGTTTCTTTTCCATTATAATATAAACTACTGCACCTATTCACATCTCTGAAAACTACGATTAATTGCCGGAGCATTATGGGCTTCTACGGCTATTTTGACTTAGAAGATTTATTCTTTTCCTTTAACTTTTTGGAGTCTACCAGGTGCATTTTAGATTTTTCCAATTCTTTAATCCGTTTTTCTGAAAGCTCCATTTTCTCACGATTATTGGCGCTGTTAACCGCAACCTTTTGGGTTGCACGCGACTCATCAATAAAAGCTTTTCTAATAGTAAACAAAGGCATATATTTTTTAAGATCCATATCCACTATTCTTAAGCGGTCGTTCTCCGCTCTTACTTCATTTAATTTTATGGTATTTTCCCGAACCCTCGTAATATTAAACAAGAGGTAGTAAATTAAGGGTATAATCAGGGTGATAGTGAAAAGTTGCAGGTTGATCTCTAAATCTTTAAGCAGGTAAGCCAATTCTATAGCTATAACACTAACAATAGTTAGCATAATAGTAGCCTGCTTATGACTAAAACCAAGGGTCAATAGACGATGGTGGATATGATTCCTATCTGCATCAAAAGGGCTTCGCCTATCTTTAGCCCGAATTATAAAAACCCTGAGGGTATCCAGTAAAGGAAAAGATAAAACCGCCAGCAACATTACCGGTCCGTTTGAAATGGTAAAAGTGGAAGCTTCGCTTAAATTTAACTCCAGAAACCGAATCCCCTGATACGCCAATAAATAGCCGATAACCATAGAGCCCGAATCTCCCATAAATAATTTTTGGGTCCCGGACAGGTTATATCGTAAAAATGCAGTAATGGCTCCAATTAAACTAAAAGAAACCAGGACCATCAAGTAATCCTTATTTAAGAGAAAGAACAAGCCGAAAGAAGCGCTCGCAATGATACCAATGGCGCCCGCTAAACCATCTATTCCATCAATAAGGTTAAAAGCGTTGATCACCAAAATAAACACAAATACTGTAAATAGTACAGACACCAGATAAGGAAGCTCCCCAATACCCAATAGGCCTTCAAAACTTGTTATCCTTACATCGGTAAGAAAAATAACTATAGCTGTGGAAATAAGCTGTCC
>NZ_JBATGR010000483.1:0-3892 GCF_049665975.1 Eudoraea sp. | reverse complement strand
CATATAAATCCCCCCGACAAATATCTTCTTGTCAGACTTCTCTTCAATTGAATTACTGGAAGTGAAAATTAAGGCCAAAATAACCAATAGACCAACTTTGAGGGATTTTATAAAGATATGCGGCATGGTAATTTATTTTATTTTTTTACTCTGTACATAATTCTGCTATTTGGCCCTGGTCTTCTGCCAAAAGATGATCCATGTTATTTTCGGTAAGAACTACTTCATCTATCAGTTCCAAACGTTCCTTATTCTCGGTTAAAACTGCAAACAGTAGCGCAAAAATTAAAAGGATAAAAAATATAACACATTTTTTCATCAGATCTCTATACTTATCAAGCATGCAATAGCTCTGTTTTATATAAATTTTTCTAAAGCCAATTTATGTAGTTACAAATACTCTACAGCACTTATATGTATAATTGGTATGGAATTATGTATAAATTGCGCTATTAATTCTGTCTTTAAATGAAATTTTTTGCTCCTTTATATGTTATTTTGTTATAAATCTAACATTGTATATTTCTAATTAAAAAATTAAAATCCCAATCCCTGAATATTTTCTTTGGAGTGTAAACTTTAAGTGTTTTTGTTCCAGTCATACATTTATTTAATCTATCTATACATATTTCAAAAAGTCTTAATAGTAGTACTCCTAATTTTGTAACTTACAGGAATAATTTAAAGTAATGTTACAGGCTGTTATTGTAGATGATGAAAAAAAGGCACTTCAAAGTCTTTCATGGGAATTGACTAATTTCAGCGATGAAATAAATGTGGTTGCATCCTTTACCGATCCTTTTGAAGCATTAAATTATCTTAACCAAAACACCCCCGACTGCTTGTTTTTGGATATTGAAATGCCCACCATGGATGGGTTTCAGTTCATTCAAAAATTAAGCAATAAGGATTTCCCTGTCGTGATTACTACAGCTTACAATCAATATGCCATAAAAGCACTTAAGAATGAGGCTATCGATTATCTTTTAAAACCTATTGATACGGACGACTTAAAAGAGACTATAGTAAAAATTAAAAAGTTTAATGCAAAAAATTACACTTCAGATAAACTGGAAAAAATTCTAATGAATTTTAATGCTAACGAAAAGCATAAAAAAATTACTTTTAATACCGACGGGAAATTAGTATTCCTGGAAAGTGACCAGATCCTATATGCGGAATCTGACGGTAATTACAGTACTATTTACCTTGCAGATGGACATAAGATTGTACTTACCAAAAAATTGAAAGAAGTTAATGAATTACTGCCAAGTGATTCCTTTTTCAGGATTCACAACTCTTATGTAATCAACCTTAATAAAATTAAGGAGTTTCTCAAAACGGACGGATATGTTGTGCTTCAATCCAACCATAAAATACCTGTATCACGTCAAAAAAAGTCTGATTTTTTGGATTTGTTATAATCAATTCGAGAATTACTTATGTTAAAGAGTTTTAAAATCCCCTTTATTCCTTCTGTTGCTGCTAATTATTCATTGCTTTTTTGTGTTATTATCATACTCTTTATAGATAAGGTTAATGCACAGAAGTACTCCGAAAATTTCAAAGAAACCACTGAAAGCCTTATATCAAAAGCCCCTCAAACTTACCAAGAATTAGAAATTGTACTCAAACCCATGCAGCGCGACACAAGTTTGATGCGTTATTTTGCCAATGCTTCAACTCAGAAAAACTACTATGCAGGCAAATCCTATGCACTTAATCAATTGGGCATATCTTACCGGGATTATGCACTATATAGCAAAGCCATTAAACTACACCAAATGGCCTTAGAGGCCGCTGAGGTAAATGAAAATAAGGAATTTCAAATTTACAGTTTAACCATGTTAAGTAACGCCTATCGGCAAACGGAGGCTATACCCTCGGCTTTAGACTGTGCACAAAAGGCAATAGATCTAGGGGGGGCTCTAGAACAACCTAATGAGGATGTAAAAAGGAACTTAAATTTATCTCTGAGTAGTATTGCCCATATTTATAGAACTTTAGGTCAATACGATCTGGCTATTGCCAATTTCAAGAAATCAATAGCGCTAGAGGCCGAATTAGGCAATACCCGCGGGCTTGCCATGAATTATATGGGTATTGCAGAATGCCTTGAAGCAGAGAGTAAGCTCGAAGAGTCACTACAAAATTATGAAAAATCCCTAATCTTTAATGAAAAGCTTGGATCAAAACGAATCAAAGTTCTGTCAAGTCTTGGCATTGGTCATATATATGTTCATCAGGACAAAAACAATGAAGCGCTTCAAATTTTTGAATCCATTCTTGAGTTAGCTAAAGAATTGGGCGACATGAAGATTGTCTCTGCAATTTATATAAATATCGGCTGGGCACAATTACAAAACAATCAGTTTGAGGAGTCTCAAAACAATCTAAATAAAGGGCTGGAATTAGCCAAAAAATATAACCTGCTCAGTGAGATGGAAGAGGCATACTCCTTCTTGGCCGATTTATGGGAAAGTAAAGATGATTTCAAAAAATCTAAAGAATTCTTTTTAGAAGCTGCAAATGTGGAAGAAATAATTTCCAATGATCGTAACAAGCGATATTTAGCGGATTTAATTTCTCGTTCTGAGGCAGAGAAAAAGAACAATCAGATAGAAGTACTTGCGAAAGAGAATGAAATCATAAACTTAAAGCTTCGAAGAAATCAAAATACCTTATTAATTGGCACCTTAATATTGACTCTGTTAACACTAATGTTATATATTTTATACAGACAAAATCAGCTTAAAAGCGACAAGCAGCTGCTCACCCTTGAGCAAACAATGCTCCGTAGCCAGATGAATCCACATTTTTTATTTAATTCACTAAATTCAATTAAGCTCTATATCATAAACAATGAAAAAAAGAACGCTGTTCATTATCTAAATAAGTTTTCGAAACTAGTACGTAAAATACTTGAGGCCTCTTCCGTAAAGGAAATAACTTTAGCTGAAGAATTGGAGACAGTAGAATTATACATGACCATAGAAAATATTCGTTTTTCTAATGAAATTCAGTTTAAAATAATAATAGATGAAGATATTGATCCCCATATCATTAAAATTCCTTCTCTTATTCTTCAACCTTTTTTAGAAAACGCCCTATGGCATGGTCTCTCTTCTAAAGATGGAGACAAATCTATTTCCTTGCATATTAGCAGAGCGAAAAAAGGTTATATAGATATTGCTATAGCTGATAACGGTGTGGGGAGAGAAGTTGCCGAAAAACTCAAAGAAAGCAAGGTTTTAAAAAGAAAATCAGTCGGAATTAATATTACAAAAGAACGTTTATCGATTTTTTCTAAAGATTATCAAAATACATTTGAGTTAGAAATTGTAGACCTTTTTAATGAGCAGGGTGCAGCCTCGGGTACCGAGGTAATATTACATATTCCTACTATTTAGAATTTTCCATGGCAGTTTTTTCCAATTCCTGATACCATTCTTTTCCAAATTTTCTAATTAATGCCTCTTTTACAAACTTATAAATGGGGATTTTCAATTCTTCTCCCAAAGAACATGCCGGATCGCAAATTTCCCATTTATGATAATTCACGGCTGTAAGTTCTTCATATTCTGTAATTCTTACCGGATATAAATGACAGGATACGGGTTTTTTCCATTTTGTCGCTCCATTATTATAAGCTTCTTCCAGTCCACATTTTGCAATCCCTCTTTCTGAATAAATTACATATGCACATTCTTCTTTATTAATCAAAGGTGTTTCCCATTCGCCATCGGCACCCTTAATACAGGCACCTTGTTCTTCTATGGCTAAAATTCCTTCAGCTCTTAGGAAAGGCTTAACATCTGCGAAAATATCAACAAGAATTTCTGTCTCCTTATCCTCCAATGGAGCTCCCGCCTCGCCGTCTATACAGCAGGCA
>NZ_JBATGR010000482.1:0-5488 GCF_049665975.1 Eudoraea sp. | reverse complement strand
GGAATACCTTCTCCCCTATCTAACTCCAGTATCCAACCGGCGACATTATCCAGGAAATAACGGTCATGTGTTACCGCAATAACAGTTCCTTTGTATTGTGCCAGATGGTGTTCCAACCAATGTACAGATTCAGCATCCAAATGGTTGGTTGGCTCATCGAGCAATAATATTTCCGGTTCCTGTAAAAGCAACCTGCACAAAGCCACCCGCCTTCTCTCACCACCAGAGAGTACAGAAATTTTCATATCTGCTTCAGGAGTCCGCAGCGCATCCATGGCAATCTCAAGTTTGGTGTCGAGTTCCCATGCATTTGAAGCATCAATTTTATCCTGCAGATCGGCTTGCTTGTCCATTAGCTTCTGCATTTTATCTGCATCTTCATATACTTCAGGTAACCCAAACATATCATTAATCTTGTTGTACTCATCCAGGATGGCAACAGTTTCCGAGACACCCTCCTTTACAATTTCCAGTACTGTCTTATTTTCATCGAGTAAGGGTTCTTGTTCTAAATAGCCAACTTTATATCCTGGTGAAAACACTACATCACCCTGATAATTTTTGTCTGAGCCAGCTATAATTCTCAATAGGGTAGACTTACCTGAACCATTAAGACCGAGTATTCCTATTTTGGCCCCATAAAAGAAGCTCAAATAAATATTTTTAAGAACCGGAGTATTGGCATTCTTGTAGGTTTTGGTAACCCCGGACATAGAGAAAATTACCTTCTTATCGTCAGACATAAATTTAATATGTTTTTTGAATAATAATAAATCAACAAGTCAAAAACCTGTTGATTAATAAAGAAATATCATGGAATATAAAAGGGCTCACACCCTCCCTTTTAATGCATTAAATACCCAGGCAATAGCAAAGAAACCAATACCTACTGAGGCAAACCCCCATCCGGCCACATCGTCGTAACGAAATGCGCCGAGGGCAATTAATCCGAAGCCTACAGAAATCATTATAAAAGTAGCCCAGGCAAGGACTGTATTCTTGTTCATTCCCATGTTTGTTAGTTTAGTTGGACCTCAAATATCGGAAATTTTAAAAGAATTTTTCAAAGTAAATTCTTAAACTTTATTTTTCAAAGGGAAATACAACTCCCGTTTGTTTCCTGATATCATCCATAATTCTAATTAAATCAGTAGAATTCTTCAAGGTCCAGGAGTCACTCTCTATCCTGCCGTTCCTTAAACATTGATGAACTTCTTCTATTTCATATTCATAACCTTTGCCCTTTGTAGGTAATTGAACTTTTTCCACTTTATCATTTTTTTCAACAGAATACTCCTGTGCTTCGTGCCATCTGGGGGCTAAATATATAGTTCCCTCAGAACCTGAAATTTCTGCCTTCATTTCCGAATTCGAGCTAAGTCCGCTATACAATACGGCCTGTGCGTTTGAATATTCAAATATCATCGAGGTTTGGATATCTACTCCTGTTTTATATAGTTTGGAAGAAGTAAGAATTTTTTCAGGATAACCTAAAATAAGATATGCTAAAAAAATAGGATAAATGCCAATATCCAATAAAGACCCTCCGGCTAATGCCGGATTTAGAAGCCTGCCTTTTTCGTCCCTGTCAAGAGCATAAAAAGAAAAATCCGCTCGTAAGTATTTTATATCCCCAATACTGCCCTCGTCTACCAATTCTTTTACTTTTTTAATTGAAGGGTTAAACCTGCTCCACAAAGCTTCCATCAAAAAAACCTTATTCATTCTGGCACAGGCAATCATTTTTTCCACTTCACCTCTATTTATTCCCATAGGTTTTTCGCAAAGTACATTTCGCCCTGCGTTCATGGCCATAATACTCAACTCGGCATGAGAGGTATGTGGTGTGGCAATATAAACTACATCTACCTCAGAACAATTAAATAATTCCTGATAGCTCCCAAATGCATATCTGGCTTTATTAAATTCACAAAATCGGTTGGCTTTTTGAATGTCTCTCGAGGCAACGGCAGTGAGTTCCCCATCTGCCAGCAATTTTAAATCATCCGCAAATTTTTGAGCTATATTTCCTAATCCTACTATTCCCCATCGAATTTTTTCTTTCATATCTTACAGTTCAATTTTGTTAAAGTTAATCAATATTACTCCTTATCTTTAACCCTATTAAAGAAATTGAATTAAGAGAATGGATATCAACTTCAATAAGAACGAAGATCGAAACAAATTACTTTTATCAGAGCTAAAGAAAAGGCTTGCCAAGGTAAAATTAGGCGGCGGTAATACCCGTATTGAAAAGCAGCACGAATTAGGAAAGATGTCTGCCAGAGAGCGCATAGATTACTTATTAGATGACAAAAGTAATTCGATAGAAATTGGTGCATTTGCGGGAGATAATATGTACGCGGAACATGGTGGGTGCCCATCTGGAGGAGTTGTAGTTAAAATAGGTTTTGTTAAAAGTAAACAATGTATTGTTGTTGCAAATGATGCTACAGTTAAAGCGGGAGCCTGGTTCCCGATTACAGCTAAAAAGAATCTTAGAGCTCAGGAAATTGCAATAGAAAACAGGCTTCCAATTATTTATTTGGTAGACAGCGCAGGGGTTTATCTCCCTATGCAGGATGAAATTTTTCCCGACAAAGAGCATTTTGGCCGTATTTTCAGAAACAATGCGATAATGAGCAGTAAGGGAATAGTACAAATAGCAGCGATTATGGGGAGTTGTGTAGCAGGGGGGGCTTATTTACCAATTATGAGTGATGAAGCTCTTATTGTAAATAAGACCGGTAGTATATTTTTAGCTGGAAGTTATTTGGTTAAGGCCGCCATAGGCGAGGATATTGATAATGAAACTCTTGGAGGAGCTGTAACGCATAGTGAAATAAGCGGGGTAACCGATTATAAGGCAAAAGATGATAAAGATGCCCTTGATACGATCAAAAACCTGATTGATAAGATAGGGAATCCCGATAACGCTGGTTTTAATAGAATTAAATCTATAAAACCTGCAGAAAAACAGGAATACATTTATGTTATTTTACCGGGGTCAAGGACAGACCAATACGATATGCTCGAAATAATTAAGCGGCTGGTAGACAACTCGGAGTTTCAGCAATATAAGGAAGGGTTTGGGAAAACTATCCTCACAGGTTATGCGCGCATTGATGGCTGGGCCGTTGGCATTGTCGCAAATCAACGAAAAGTGGTAAAAAACAGTAAAGGCGAAATGCGGTTTGGAGGAGTTATATATTCCGATTCTGCAGATAAGGCCACAAGATTTATCGCAAATTGTAATCAGAAAAAAATACCTCTTGTTTTCCTTCAGGATGTGACTGGGTTTATGGTGGGTAGCAAAAGTGAGCATGGGGGTATAATAAAAGATGGAGCAAAAATGGTTAATGCGGTAAGTAATTCTGTTGTACCAAAATTTACTGTGATTATTGGTAATAGCTATGGGGCTGGAAATTACGCCATGTGCGGCAAAGCCTATGATCCCAGGCTTATCGTCGCCTGGCCAAGTGCCGAACTTGCTGTAATGAGTGGGAATTCTGCAGCAAAAGTATTGCTACAGATAGAAAAGGCCTCTTTAAAAAAGAAAGGAGAAAAAATAACTCCTGAAAAAGAAGCTGAACTCTTTGACGAAATTAAGAAAAGATATGATAGACAAATATCCCCATATTACGCGGCAGCACATTTATGGACAGACGCTATTATAGATCCGTTAGAAACACGTAAATGGATTTCCATGGGTATAGAGGCTGCCAACCATGCCCCTATTGAAAAAGCATTTAATATGGGGGTTTTACAAGTTTAGTTACCTAAATGTTTGGTTACTCTGGGTATCAGTAATAACTCTGTTTGCCGGCCATTTACATATCTGAATCCCTCAGGGCCAAAAAAGCCTGCTTCTTCAAGCATTATTCGAATATCTCTGTTCCATTCAGGGATGGTAATTGTGGTATTCAATTCAATGGCATAGACCGTATTCGGATTGAGAGGATAATTCTCACCATCATCTTTCATAACACCTCCCTGGGAATCCCACATCCCTATAGTAGTACCAGCGGAATGACCATAGGATCCTAATGGATGGGTATAAATGGCAGGTTTAAGTCCGGCTTCTTTGGCCTGATTTAAGGCGATTTTTAATATTTCATTCCCAGTACGCCCTCTTATCATATTTTTTGTAAGATAGTCCTGCACGCTGTTCCCATCTTTTAAACCATCTTTTAAAAATATAGGTGCTTCTGTTTCTCCGGGTTTTAAAACATAGGCCAATTCCTGGCAATCCGTATTTAATCTTAAATAAGTAATCCCAAAATCACAGTGTAGCAGATCTCCCGGTAAAATCACCATTTGGTCTGGTCTTCCTGAAAAAGAATAAAGATGCCCCACCAATTCCTCATTTGTTCGTTGTACATCTACTGTTGGATGGAACCAGGTCTCCAGACCCAGATCTGTAACCTTTTGCCTCATCCACCACTCTACTTCAGTAGTTGTTGTTATTCCGGGGGTAATCACTTTTTCGGAAAATGCTTCTTCAATAATATCATGTGTTATGGAGACCAATTGATTGTATATTACCATTTCCCGTTCCGTTCTTGTCTCAATCCATCTAACCGCAAGTTGTTCGGCAGAAACTATTCTTGAAGTGTATTTTTTTGGTAAATTTTGCAAGAATTCCTCATAGTCCGTTTTGTCCAATCCATCGGCTATGTTATGATCTTTTGAAAAATTCAGGCCAATTTTTTTTGGATTCCTTTCTTCTATCAATTGAACTAATCTTTGCCATTGATCAGGTTCTTTTTCCTTGTCCCATGCCGATGAGATATTTTTTCCCACATTATATCGGGCTACGGCCAGTTTTTCGATTGTGTTTTTGGTTTTATCTCTATAAAACAATAGGATGGTTCTCCTTCTTGCATTTAACCAGGTGGAAGGTAGCATGGTTCTTAACACCGGATCTTCATTGTATTCCCGTGAAATAAGAATCCACATGTCCAAATCTGACTGGTCCATAAGTTTCGGTAGCAAAACATCGAACCGCTCATTTAAAATTTCATCAATTACTTGAGCACGTTCTTCTTCAGATAAAATTTGCTGACAAAATAACTGATAACTAAGTGAAAATAATAGGAGCGTTAGGAGACTTTTCATAAAATGCGTAGACTTTATTAATTTATAATTTGTTTTATTATTAAAATAAGCCATGAATATACTAATCATTTATATTCTATAGTAATACATTCTTACCCTTAGTATTACTAAAATTTGGGTTCTCAGACTTTTTAATGTTATCAGCTTTTTATCAAAGACAAACTTTTTTCCCTTATAATCTTGCCATTTGTTGTGTTTTTAAAAGCTGAGACGTAAAATATTTCTTTTGGCAACTCAAATTTCTCCAAATCGGCTTTGGATATTATTTCCTGAAGCCCCTCTATTTTTTCACCTTCAACAACTAAAACTAATTTCTGTCCCAACTTCAAATCGGGCAAAGCACTAACAAAAAATCTTGACGGCATAAGGA
>NZ_JBATGR010000481.1:0-7838 GCF_049665975.1 Eudoraea sp. | reverse complement strand
AAGAAAATGTATTTTTGCCCAAAATTTTATAAATGACAGCTAACAGAACTTTTACAATGATTAAACCAGATGCGGTTGAAAATGGACATATTGGAGCCATTTTAGAAAAAATCACATCTGCAGGTTTTAAGATCATAGCTATGAAATATACTCAGTTGAGCAGGCGTGATGCCCAGCAGTTTTATGACATTCACCGTGACCGACCATTTTTTGGTGAGTTGATTCAGTTTATGACCAGAGGACCAATTGTTTCTGCTATTTTAGAGAAAGATAATGCAGTAGATGACTTTAGAGCCTTAATAGGGGCTACAAATCCTATGGAAGCTGCTGAAGGAACTATTCGAAAATTATTCGCAAAAGATATAGGTGAGAATGCAATACACGGTTCAGATAGTGATGAAAACGCTGCTATAGAAGGAAGTTTCCATTTTTCAGGCAGGGAAATTTACTAAAGCCAATAGTACAAAAAAAACATAAATAAAACTTACCGGTTATCTTAATACAATATTTTTGACAAGGTCTTTTTTCAATTCTTCATTGATCATATCTATGATTTTGGATTTACCATGACTTAGTTCTTCTCGTAATACAGAAGATGAAAGTGAGACAAAAAGAGTATCATTTCGTAGCTCTACTGCGGTAGTATAGTTATTCACTCCGTTGTCCATTATCTTCTCCCAGGCTTTCTTGACCATTACCTTATCTATGCCTTTCTGCAATTTATTTTCTTTAATAAATGCATTCAAAGCTTCACTCAGAGAATGTAGATTTTTTTCTTTAGCCATTACTTTTTTGCATTGATTGGCACAAACCTTCTGTAATGATAAGATAGGCCTTCTTTATTTTTGAGAACCATATTGGTTTTAGTAATCTCAGTTATTTGCTCTTCCCATGAACTTAAGTCATTCTGGTAACGCATCCAAAAAAAACCATCTCTTTCGATTATTTGGAATGATTCTGCATCATTGGAAGTATTATAAGTTCCGTCAAATCTGGGTTGTACTTTCTTGCGAAAACCTATCTTATTATTATATTCAAAATAATCAATAGTCATGTTTACGTCATATTCTTTGCTTTCTCCATCAGGAAATTTAACTTCTTTAATTTCCCAATATCCGCTAATATGATTTAAATCTGAAACGGATATTTTTTCAGAACACGCCAGAAAGCATATAAATGAAAGCAATGAGACCAGCTTACGCATACTACAATTTAAAAATTTTATAGGATTGATGAATAGATTTCACAACATTTTCCGTCCGCTCTGGATGAGTGTCACTAATAAATATTTGCCCAAAATTTTCAGCATCAACTAAGGTTATAATATGTTTTACCCTGCTCTCATCCAATTTATCAAAGATATCATCCAAAAGCATTATCGGGGTCGTACCGGCATGTGCCTTTAAAAAGTGAAACTGAGCAAACTTTAAAGCAATTAAAAATGATTTTTGCTGCCCCTGACTACCAAATTTCTTTATTGGATAATCTTCAATTTCAAAGCGAAGATCATCTTTATGAATCCCTGAGGAGGTGTATTGCAATGCTTTATCTTTATCAATATTGTTTTCAAGGAGGGATAATAGATCTTGTGAGAACAATTTACTTTCATAATGTAGGTTAACCAATTCCTGACCGCCGGAAATTGCTAAGAATTGTTCTTTAAAAATAGGAGTGAAATCTTCGATAAAAGCCGTCCGTTTTTCAAAAATACTTGCTCCAAAACCGTTTAGCTGCTCGTTATAAACAGAAATTGTTGCATGGTCAAAAGAATGGTTGACCGCAAAATATTTCAGCAGGGTATTGCGCTGTTGAAGTATTTTATTGTATTTCAGAAGTGTTTGCAGATACTCCTTATCAGACTGTGATATAACACTGTCCAAAAATTTTCTTCTAATATCACTTCCCTCAAGAATTAAATCTCTGTCGGCTGGTGAAATAATAACTAAAGGTAGTAGGCCAATATGATCAGATAGGCGATCATATATTTTATTATTTCTTTTTATGATCTTTTTCATCCCTTTTTTGAGGCTGCAAACAATCTTTTCATTCCTGTCTTTGAGTTTAAAAGTGCCTTCAATAATAAAAAACTCCTCTCCGTGTCTTATATTCTGACTGGCCAGCGGGTTAAAGTAACTTTTGCCAAATGCGAGATGATAAATAGCATCAAGTACATTGGTTTTTCCTTTACCGTTATCACCAACAAAACAATTCGTTTTGGAATCGAATTCAAATTGTTGTGCCTCAAAATTTTTGTAGTTAACCAGTGATAAATTCTTCAGAAACATTAGGAAGGTAATTTGGCAATAAACTTGGAAGGTGCAAATTATCGAAAAATAACGAATAATTTGGCTTTTGGTTTTAGATAAAAACTTTATTTTTGCGCGACCAATAAATATAAAGATGGCAACATATAAGAAAAGGGGTTATAAGCCTAAAAACAAAGCCGAAGAAAGAGAACTTGATTCTAAGCATAGTGCGACGGCCGAGGTTTTTAGCAGCCTGGATGAAAGTGCTTCCAGATCAGAACAATGGGTAGCCAAAAATCAAAATTATATCCTTGGCCTGATAGGTGTCATTGCTATAACTGTTTTGGGCTATCTTTCTTATAATCAGTTCATTCAGAAACCTAAAGAAGCAAATGCTGCTAATGAACTTTTTTATCCTCAACAATATTTTGATCAGGCCTTAAATACTACAACGGAAAAGGATTCACTGTTTACTTTAGCATTAAATGGAGCCGAAGGTAAATATGGTTTTCTGGATATTATCGATGAATACAAAGGGACAAAAGCAGCCAACCTGGCAAATTATTCTGCTGGTATGGCTTATTTGAACATGAAACAATATGATGATGCCATCGGACACTTGGAAAATTTTTCTTCAGATGATGCCATCCTTGGTGCACTGGCGAAAGGGGGAATTGGAGATGCCTTTATGCAACTGGGACAACCCACAGATGCTTTAGGTTACTATGAATTGGCATTTGCCCACAATATAAATGATTATACGACTCCAAGATTTCTCTATAAAGCCGGAGTTACTGCTATGGAACTTAATCAGAATGATAAGGCGCTTCAGTATTTCCAGAGAATAAAAGATGAATTTTCAAATTCAGAAGAAGCCCAAACTATAGACGCCTTTATAGGAATGGCTAAAAGCAAAAAATAGATGGCTAGGTCCAATAAAAATCTGTCAGTTTATGACAGGAAAACAATCCCAAACGCAAAGACTCTTCGCTTTGGGATTGTTGTTTCAGAATGGAATCCGGATATTACTGAAAACTTATATAAAGGGGCTGAAGCCGCATTATTGGATTGTGGTGCAATTCCCGGGAACATTTTAAGGTGGAATGTTCCGGGTAGTTTTGAGTTGACTTTTGGGTGTAAAAAAATGATACAGCAAAATAATCCGGATGCTGTTATTGCAATGGGCAGCGTAATACGCGGAGAAACCAAACACTTTGATTTTGTTTGCAGCGCTACGGCACAGGGAATAAAAGACCTGAATGTAATTTCCGATACCCCCGTGATTTTTTGCGTATTAACCGATGATAATCTTCAACAGGCAAAGGACAGAAGTGGCGGAAAGTTTGGAAATAAGGGAACGGAAGCTGCAATTGCCGCAATTAAAATGGCATTACTTTAACTGATTGCTCTTGATACTTAATTCTTTTTTTATTCACTTTTAGACACAATTGGATTATATTGTTTAATGTACTCTTAATAATGGGCATGCTGTAAACTGTTAACAATTTTTGGGAAGGATATATCTTCATGTTTTTTGATTTTAAGTAACTTTGAGCGATAGATATATGGGAAAATTTTCAAAACTTCGAAGGAATAGAAAATATAATTATACGCCGCGTTATTATGACGACAAGGGTGAGGGTAGCCCATTTAAAATACAGCCAAAACTTGATAAATATCGCACTACAATAGATGCACCAAGAGGTTTAAAGGGGAAGTTCAGAAATGCAATGGATGATATCAAGAAAGCTGGCGACCGAAATTTAAAATTAAGAATGCTTGTTATAATCGCTATCCTTATCCTTATATTCCTGTATATTATCGATTTTGATTTATCAATCTTCTATTCAAACTAATGCCGGATATTATACAACTTTTGCCAGACCATGTGGCCAATCAGATAGCTGCTGGTGAAGTAGTTCAACGCCCGGCTTCTGTGGTGAAAGAGTTGCTGGAGAATGCCATTGATGCAGGAGCCACTACCATAAAACTAATAGTAAAAGAAGGAGGAAAGACCCTGATCCAGATTGTTGATGACGGATTGGGTATGAGTGTAACCGATGCCAGATTGAGTTTTGAAAGGCACGCCACTTCTAAAATCAATTGTGCAGAGGATTTATTTCAACTGGACACAAAGGGTTTTCGTGGAGAAGCCCTGGCCTCTATTGCTGCTATAGCGCATGTTGAAATGAATACCCGTCCGGCAGGTGATGAAGTCGGTACGCTTATTAAAATTGAAGGAAGTAAGATGTTATCCCAAGAAGTTACCGTAACACCTAAAGGAACATCTGTATCTGTAAAGAATCTCTTTTTTAATATCCCGGCAAGGAGAAAATTCTTAAAGTCCAACCAGGTAGAATTACGTCATATAACTGATGAATTCCACCGGGTAGCCCTAGCACATCCTTCGGTACACTTTTATTTTTATAACAATAACAGTGAGCTTTTTAACTTACCTTCAACGAATTTAAAAAAGCGAGTTGTTCATATATTTGGGATTAAAACAAAAGAAAAATTAGTACCTGTAGAGGAAGAAACCCAGGTGGTAAAGATATCAGGTTTTATTTGCAAACCGGAATACGCTAAAAAAAGCAGGGGAGAGCAGTTTTTCTTTGTGAATAATCGGTTTATAAAAAGCCCGTATCTCCATCATGCGGTTATGGCTTCTTTTGAAGGGCTGTTGAGACCAGATACAAGTCCGGGATACTTTTTATATCTCAAGGTTGATCCATCATCAATAGATATTAATATACACCCTACAAAGACAGAAATTAAGTTTGATGATGAACATACCTTATACGCTATACTCAAATCAACAATAAAGCACAGCTTAGGACAGTTTAATGTAAGTCCGGTTTTAGATTTTGACAAAGATCAGAATTTAGACACACCTTATGTACTATCAAATATGCAGGTACAACAGCCTGGTATTACTATTGATCCTGGCTATAATCCATTTAAGGAAAGCGGATTTGAGAATGGCACCAAAAAGTCCTTTCCAAGGCAATCACCTGGGGATTGGGAAAGTATGTATGTAGGTTTGGAGTCAAAAGTTGGCAGGGGTGAGGATTTTAGTTCGGTACATTTTGAATCTGACACTATCACAGGTTCAATATTTGAGGAAGAGCAGGAATTAGTTGGAATAGGGGCAACCACATTTCAGCTTCGAAGGAAATATATAGTAACGACCATAAAATCTGGGATGCTTATTATAGACCAGGGACGTGCACATCAACGAGTGTTATATGAAAAATTTCTTAAAAGTATAACAGTAAAGGAAACTTTAAGCCAGCAACTACTTTTTCCTATATCATTCATTTTTTCAAAGACAGAATTGGCGATTCTTAAGGAAATTAAAGGTAGTTTAACCTCTCTGGGTTTTGCGTTCGGTCCTTTTACTCAGGATGAACTCCAAATAACCGGAATTCCCCAGCTTATTAATGAGAGTGAAATAGGTATTATACTGGATCAATTAATATCTGATTATCAGTTGGAGATTAATGGGAGCGGATTTACTCAGTCTGAGGTATTATCAAAAGCACTTTGTAAATCTTTGGCTGTAAAAACGGGAGAAATATTGGATAATGAGTCACAACAGGCTTTGGTAAATGCATTGTTTGCATGTAAGGAAACTAATCGAAGTCCGTTTAACAAATTAATTTACGTTACGGTAACAGAGCGTGATATTGAAAATAAATTTATTTAGATGGGAAAACTAACTGATGCTATAAAGCATCTACTAATTGTCAATGTGTTGTTCTTCGTGGCGACCAATTTATTTGGAGATCAAATGTATCAATGGTTTTCATTGTGGTTTCCGGAGAATGAGAATTTTGGAATTTGGCAGATTTTATCCCATATGTTCATGCATGGCGGATTTATGCATATTTTATTTAACATGTATGCGCTCTGGGCTTTTGGCACGCCATTGGAGCGAATGTGGGGTCGGAATAAGTTTTTGTTTTTCTATTTCTCAGCTGGAATTGGGGCGGCACTTATACATTCAGGTGTAAATTATTATTATTTTAATCAGGGGATTGAGGCCCTTGTGAATTCAGGAATAGCCAAAAGCCAGATTATGGAAATTATTGCGGGTGGCCAATATAGTCCAGACTGGTATAATTATGCGCCGCGTAGTGTTATAGATAATTTTTTAAGTGCTTATAATACGCCCGCCGTAGGTGCTTCGGGAGCTATTTACGGAATATTGGTGGCTTTTGGAATGTCTTATCCAAATAGTGAATTATTCCTTATCTTCTTACCTGTTCCCATTAAGGCTAAATATTTCATTCCTGTATTAATAGGTCTGGACCTGTTCTCGGGAGTTACCGGATATTCCATATTTGGCGATGGAATTGCCCATTTTGCCCATGTAGGCGGAGCCCTTTTTGGATTTCTAATGATGTGGTACTGGAAAAAAAATCAGGATAATAAAAATCGATGGGACTAGAATGAATTCTGGAAATTTAAAATATCAATTTGCACGGCTAAGTATAGCAGAAAAATTAATTGCAGTAAACGTATTTGTTTTTATTGTAAACGGATTATTTACTTTCTTAATGGGAATGCCTTCCAATTCATTGATCCGCTGGTTTGAATTGCCTAAAGATTTTATCGACTTTATTTCACAACCATGGTCTCTTGTTACCTATTCATTTTTTCACGGGGATATCTGGCACTTATTTTGGAATATGATAATGCTTTATTTCTCAGGAAGAATATTTCTTAATCTTTTTGGCCCTAAAAAGTTCATAAGCGTTTATTTTTTGGGTGTCATTTTGGGAGGATTAATCTTTTTATTAAGCTATAATGTATTTCCCGCTCTCCTGGTCACCAATACAGCCCTAATTGGTGCATCTGCTGGTGTGACTGCCGTTTTAATTTTTGTATGTGCTTATATTCCTAACCAGGAAGTAAGGCTCTTTATTTTCAATGTAAAGTTGTGGTATATTGGAGCTTTTTTTGTTTTGGTAGATTTAATTCAGATACCATCCGGTGGAAATGCAGGTGGGCATCTTGCTCATTTAGGAGGAGCTTTACTGGGATATGTTTATGCCAGGCAGCTTTTAAAAGGAAGGGACATTGGAGAAGGATTTACAAGAATGTTGGAAAGTCTTGAAGGTCTTTTTAAGAAGAAGGAGAAAAAGGCGCCTTTAAAAACTGTATATAGAAGAGCAAAAGGAAAGGGCGTTTCAAATGCAAATTACGACAGGGAAAGTAAACAACGCAAGATTGATACCATCCTAGATAAAATAAGTAAATCGGGCTATGAAAGCCTATCCAAATCAGAAAAAGATTTCTTATTTAAGGCAGGTAAAGATGACTAGACTGTGAGAGAATTATCATTTATTGACAAGGTAGTTTTTTTTTTAAACTTGATAATTGGTGTAGCTCTATTATTGTCATGTCTTGCACCTTATATTTCCGTAAAGACCTTCTTTCCTCTAGCTTTTTTGAGTTTGTTCTTTCCAATAATTTTTATCATCAACATTCCATTTATTTTTTACTGGATATTTAGAAAACAAAAGATATTTATTCTGTCATTTTCAGCTGTCCTTATTTCATATTTCACTTTTGGTTCTTTTTTTAGAT
>NZ_JBATGR010000480.1:0-4195 GCF_049665975.1 Eudoraea sp. | reverse complement strand
AAATAAGCCAGAAGTTGAATAAAAGAATAGTAATTTTGCGCTGAAATTTAAGCTTCTATGCAAAAGAATTTTAGAAATATTGCCAAAGTTTCATTGGTACTGGTGTATATGGTAATCATAGCAGGAGCAGTGGTTCGTATGACAGGAAGTGGAATGGGTTGTCCAGATTGGCCCAAGTGTTTTGGCTATTATATACCTCCCACAGATATTTCTCAATTACAATGGCAACCTGAATTTTATTATAATGAAGGACAGGTGATTATCAGAGAAGAATCTCTATGGGTAGCTAAAGCCGATTTCACCACTGCGCGTAATTATGACAAAGTTAATTGGGATAAGTATGAAAGACATGATTATGCCGTTTTTAATGCACTTCATACATGGATCGAATTTATTAATCGCCTTTTTGGAGCCCTTGCCGGTATCGCTACACTTTTTTTAGCCCTTGCGTCGATTTCATTTTGGCAAAAGGATAAAAAAGTTACATTGATTTCCTGGCTTGTTGTCTTTGGCATGGGCTTTCAGGCATGGTTGGGCGCAACAGTTGTTTACTCCGTTCTTGAACCAGTGAAAATAACTATGCATATGGTTATGGCCCTTTTCATTGTAGCATTGCTGGTCTATCTCATTTATAAAACAGATTCCAGTTCTAAAAATGGCAAATATGATAAAAAGGTAACATTAACTTTATGGATTGCATTAGGTCTTACCCTAATACAAATTGTTTTAGGAACACAAGTAAGACAATTCGTAGACCATCAAATAGATTTATTAGGGGAAAATGCCAAAGATATTTGGCTTGCTAATCCTTCAATACAATTTTATATCCATCGTTCTTTTTCAATTTTGGTAGTACTAATTAATCTCTACTTAGCATATTCCATATCTCAAAAGAGGCTGGGGTATTCAAAAATCAATTGGGTTTTAGGTCTTCTTTTAATTGAAGTAATTACCGGTATTGTAATGTATTATTTTGATTTCCCTTTTGCAAGTCAACCATTGCATTTGATATTGGCAGCCTTTTTATTTGGGATACAATTCTATTTGGTTTTGGAAGCCACAAAAGGAATAAGAAGTCAGAAATCTTTGTAACTTTGCCCCTACCCATAAATTAGAGTTAATGATCTATAAAATCAGGATAATCCTGGATACTCAAGAAGACATCTTTAGGGATATAGAAATAGAACACCATGTTACACTTGAAGATTTTCACAATACTATTACTCAGGCCTTTGGTTTTTTAGGCAATGAGATGGCTTCATTTTACACCTGTGATGAGCTGTGGAACCAGGATGAAGAAATACCCCTTTTTGATACCAGAGATAATGGATCTAATGTTCGCTTGATGAACGAGATTTCAATGGAGAACATACTAACTGAACAAACTCCCAAGCTTATTTATGTCTATGATTTTTTAAGTATGTGGACATTTTTTGTTGAATTGGCGGATGTAGTTGAAAAAGAAGATGGACGTACCTATCCTAATGTTTTATTCAGCTTTGGCGAATTGCCTGAAGCTCCCCCGGAAAAGAAATTCGAATCGGAACCATCCTTTGATTTTGATGAGCCTCTGGAAAACTATGACGATATGGATTTTGATGAAAATTGGAATTGATATCCTTTGACTTAAAAAAAAGCAGATGTTTATTAAATAGCTGCCTTATCTCCACCTCTAAATATTGAACAAACTAAAAGACTAATCCCCAATAAAGACTATGATCAATCTCTATGCCACCCAAATTCAAGGCGTATCGCTGCACCGTATCGGAAATAAAAGTAAAGCAGAACCAGTGTTCCTTTCTAAAGAACCTTTTATCCCTGACGATGAGACAAATGGTTTATTAAAGGAGTACTTCCTAAAGCCCTTTCGAGAAAAAGAGGAAAATTATTATCATCTTACACATGAGATTGATGTGGAATTTAATGAAGTGTATAAGCTTGTTTCTGAAATTTTTGAAAAGCCGGAACGGTCTCATGAGGTATCTGTAAATCTGACTAAGCATTTATATGATCAATCTAATCATCCTCATATAAAAAGTGGTGAGATATATATTACCTACCTGACTGATATACTGCTCGATAATGAGAAAACTGATGCGATCGGGATCTTTAAAAGCGAAATAAAACAGGATTTTTTACAATTCTCAGAAAATGGAACTAATCTCGATTTAATTGTTCAACAAGGAATCAATATCAATAAATTGGATAAAGGATGCCTGATATTCAATACAAATAAATCTGAAGGCTATAAGGTATTATCTATTGATAGTAATAGGTATGATACTAAATATTGGTTAGAGAGTTTTCTAGGAGTAGATGCCCTGGCAGATGATAATTTTTACACAAAAAACTATCTTAAATTTTGTCAAAATTTTGCAAAAGACGTCGTCTTGCCTGCAGAAGACAAAAAGCAGGAAGTAATGTTCATGAACAGAGCTGTAAACCATTTTGCAAAGAATGACGCTTTTGAAGAAAATAATTTCCTGAATGAAGTAATGGAGAATCCGGATTTGATCCCTGAATTTAAGCATTATAAAACAGAGAAAGGCCCAAAATACAGTATTGAAGATGTTTCCAGTTTTGATATTGCGAATAAAGCTGTGTCCGATACCCGTAAAAAAATAAAAAATATTATTCAGCTTGACACTAATATTCAAATAAAAATGGATTTTATAAATCCTGAATCAGCAGAAAAATTTGTGGAAAAGGGATGGGATGAAGAGCGGCAAATGTATTATTACCTCATATACTTTAATAAGGAGCAGAAAACATAAGTTTTATGGGATTTTGATCTTTTTCTCAATTATCTGCTTCATACTCACATCCTGGTAATTTCGTTTTACAAAATCGAGTGCCAGGTCCAGTAGTTGTCCCATAGTCTTGCATTTCTTAAAGTTAACATCTAATGTAAGTTCATAAATCTGCTTGCTCAGCAGTTCAATGTTTTCGGGCAGTGAAATGTTATCAGCTTTACAAATATTTACCAATCGGTTAATTCTATCTCCGGAACTGATAATCCTCTTGGCCACAATAGAGCGCTCTTCGATCTTATATTGATCTACCGAATCATTTTGTAGTTTGTTTTGAACCATTTGAACCATTATGTAGTTTTCTTTAAAAAACTGTGGTCGGTATACTTTAAGATTACCTTCAAAGCTTTGCTGGTCAAAATCAATAGCCCTTATTTTGTAAACTACATGGTCAAAATCATGCATAGGGACAATTACATAATTATAGGATCTCATATCCCCTAAAAGCCTGATCATACACCGCTCATTAAATTTCACAAACTCCTTTGCAAGCTGAGCCTTCTCAGATTCTGTGCAGTTAGGCAACATGTCTTTAATAAATACATCCCCGGGAATACCTGCAATATGCTCCTCTATCAGGGTATCCCTATGTACAAGAAAATTTAAGTGATAAGGCGATAACATATGCTCCAATTCCAGGCCGTAAATTCGGGATGCATCTGTTTTTTTGATATAGAAATACAAAAAATTATCATTCAGAATATTCCTGACTTTGATGCGGAAGGGCTTAGAATTACCAAAAGTGCAATAATCTACGGCATCAATATTTAAATATTGGAAAATCCTGTCACTACCATCGGAATGCAAAATAGAGTATACCTGTTTCAGACTTTCGTCAATCTCAAGTCTTTCAGAATCAGAATAATAAACTCTGACCCATAGGGTATCATTCCCATCATCATCATACACTACAACCGACCCCGCAAAACGCAATAGGTCTTCATAAAAAATTGGAATCTCAATTTTTCTGTTATACTGGTCCAAATAGGAATCCAATTTGGGACTTACTGGATAGGCGGGTTTCTTCTTCGACATTAATCGCTCTCCGGACATACGCTAAATTTTATTTTTATTGCTTTTGTAACAAAATAACGATTTCTTCGTCAAGTATACTAAACACAACCCAAAAACTCCATCTAATTTGGAAACGATTCTAACAGTAAGTAATCTAACAAAGAAATTCGGCTATCTTACCGCAGTTCAGGATTTATCTTTTTCTATTGAAAAAGGCAATGTTTATGGTATTCTGGGACCTAACGGAAGTGGAAAATCAACTACCCTCGGAATCGTTTTAAATGTGGTCAATAGTACAAACGGAAGTTTTTCCTGGTTTAATGGAAATACCTCAACCCATGAGGCGTTAAAAAAAGTGGGCGCAATAATAG
>NZ_JBATGR010000479.1:0-11542 GCF_049665975.1 Eudoraea sp. | reverse complement strand
ACACAATCAAATGCGGTGTCTTTTAAGCCACTTGTAATGGTCAATTGATTCCATATAGTTATCAAATTTTCTTTGTCTGCAGGAGCGGAGGTCCAGCCTTCACCCAGGTAATCGGAAGTTTTATCATTCAGATCCAGCAATTGCTTTTCTTGTGCAATACCAACTGTGAACGCCGTTAGGGTTTTACCTGCCGATGCCCAATACCAGACGCTGTCCTTCTTAAAAGTTCCGAAGTATTCTTCCATGGCAATTTTGCCATCTTTTAAAATTAGAAATGCCTTGGTATCCTTTTCCTCAAGGAAATCTATCAGTGGCTGTTTATTGTTTGTATTCCAACCTAATTCTTCAGGGCTAACAGTTGCCCAATCATCAGAAGCAGTGTTTGGAAAATACAAAGATGCATCCGGATTTTCTTCAATTATCTCATCGTTTAAATCATCTGAATTATTGGAACATGCCGAACAGCCCAGGAATATGATAATTAAAAATAGTCCTTGAATTTGGTGTTTCATATGGTTTTAATTTCTAATTAGACCAATACTACTATTAATGGTTTAACGCAGAATGAGAAGAATTCTTGTTAAAAGGTGGCTCTTCTTCTATTGTATTGTATTTTTGCACGGCTAAAGAAAACCCATGCGAACAAAGTCGGTAAAGAAAAATAGAATAAATGTTGTAACCCTGGGATGTTCCAAAAATGTCTACGACTCTGAGGTTCTTATGGGACAACTCAGAGCTAATGATAAAGAGGTAGTGCATGAAGAGGAAGGGAATATAGTAGTCATAAATACCTGTGGTTTTATAGCTAATGCCAAAGAGGAAAGCGTGAATACCATTTTGGAATATGTAGATAAAAAGCAATCAGGAGAGGTAGATAAAGTTTTTGTTACAGGATGTTTGAGTGAGCGTTATAAGCCGGATCTGGAAAAGGAAATTCCTAATGTTGATGAATATTTTGGGACCAGTGATCTACCTAATTTGTTAAAGGCCCTGGGGGCAGATTACAAACATGAATTAATTGGGGAACGCTTAACAACCACCCCGAAAAATTATGCCTATTTGAAGATTGCAGAAGGTTGCGACAGGCCTTGTTCTTTTTGTGCAATACCATTAATGCGCGGTAAGCACAGGAGTAAGCCAATAGAGGAATTGGTTTTAGAATCTCAAAAACTGGCATCTAATGGGGTCAAAGAACTTATACTAATTGCTCAGGACTTAACATATTACGGACTTGATCTTTATAAAAAGAGAAACCTTGCCGAATTACTAAAGGAACTTGCCAAGGTGGAAGGAATAGAATGGATTCGTCTTCATTATGCCTTTCCAACAGGGTTTCCAATGGATGTACTTGAGGTTATGAAAAAAGAACCAAAAATCTGTAAGTATCTCGACATACCGTTGCAACATATTTCGGATCCTATCCTTAAGAGCATGCGCAGAGGAACTACAAAAGCCAAAACTACCGGGCTTTTAAAAGATTTTAGGCAGATTGTTCCGGATATGGCCATCAGAACCACACTAATTGTGGGCTATCCGGGTGAAACGGAGGATGATTTTCTGACCTTAAAGAACTGGGTATCAGAAATGCGGTTTGAACGACTTGGCTGCTTTACTTATAGCCATGAAGAGAACACCCATGCTTATAAACTGGAAGATGATGTGCAGGAAGAGGTGAAACAACAAAGGGCGAACGAAATAATGGAGCTTCAATCCGGTATTTCATGGCAGTTAAACCAGGAGAAAATAGGTAAGGTATTTCGTTGTATTATTGATCGTAAGGAAGGAAATTATTTTATTGGAAGAACCGAATACGATTCTCCGGATGTGGATAATGAAGTTTTGGTTGATGCAAAGAACTTCTATGTTAAAATTGGAGAATTCGTAGAACTTGAAATTACAGATGCGGCAGACTTTGACCTTTATGGGAAACCAGTTAAACAAAGTGTTTTGGACTAAATGTTTAAATTAATCCTGCTCTGCATCCTGTTTGTTTTAAAGCAGGACATTAGAGATCAGGTTTTCAACCGTAGGATGGTCATTACCGCCGGCTGGTTCAATGGTGATATTAAAAGATTCGGCCCTGTCTATATATTTTAAAGGGATCAAATCTGTATCCGCCGGTAACAGACCCATATTTATCATTACGCCATCAACATCGGCCCACATTTGATATGTTTTATCTTTCTCCAAAGGCGGAAGGCCCTGTGAATTTACCATAACACTTTTTGTAGTATGATTTACGTATGCCACTGCTCTTGATTCTGGTAATATCCTATTGCCCTTAAGTAACAAAGGAATTACATTACGGTTGTTTATGGACTGATAGCGCTGACTGGCAACTTCAAATGTTTGTTCCAAATTTGACAAACGATCCTGCAAGGCAACAGTCTGTTCCTGCAGTACTGTTAGGTTGTCTTCTGCGGCCTGCCATCTGTTGTAAAACCAAAAGGAACTTAATGCAAAAATTGCAGCAAGACTGGCCGCTACAGCAAGTCGGCCATAATTGAATGTATCACTTTTTTTAAGAACAGAAATGTCCCTTACTTTTGTGGTTTCACCATTGGTCTTCAAAGCCTCACTTAATGCTATTTTTACGCTATCAGGTGGTTGAATAGCATTTTCAAAGGCTATATTTTGAAATTCTTCTTCAAGCCCTTCAAATATACTTCTTAAATCAGCATCCTCTTTTAGTACCTTTTGAATAAGGAATTCCTGTTCATCTGAAAGTTCTCCCAAAAGATACTGCTCTAAAAGACCGTCTTCTAATATCTTTTTCTTATCCATTTCCAAAAACTTCTATTAATAATATAAGCAATGAAAGTTCTGAACGTCTTTCCCGTAATTTCACAAGGGCTTGTCTTATGTATGATTTAAAAGAACCCAGGGGAACATTCATTGTCTTATGGGCCTCCCGATGTGTAAGGCCTTTAAAATAAACCAGATCAATTGCTTGCTGATGGTGAGGTTCCAAATCGGATAAAATCCCTTTTAAAGCCGTATAATCTGTCGCCTCCAGATCAGCATTCTTATTTTCATATACACTTAAATCTTCCGATTGGATGAGTGGCGTAGATTTTCGAAGCGCATTTAAGGTCGTGTTTTTAGCGATCCTATAGGCCCATGTATAGAATTTGCCTTTCTCAGCATCATACGAGCCTATATTTTGCCAAATTTTAATAAAACTTTCCTGAAGAAGGTCTTTGGCTAAATCTTCTTCTCTACACATTCTTAGTATTACCCCATAAAGTGCTCCTGAGTACTTGTCATATAGGAGATATAAGGCATTCTTATCTCCATTGAGAAGTTTATTGATGAATTCTGTGTCTTTCAGGTCTGCTGCCATAAACTTATGTTAAAGATATGATAAAAAATCACTTTCCTCATCCACGGCCCTCATCAATGCGTATCTAATAATGCATAATGCACATAAATAATTACTAATAATTAATCTTTAAACAAATTATGAAAAAAATTTATTTAATTCTCTCAATGGTAGCTCTATTATTTTCTGCTCAAACTACCTCCGCACAAGACAATTCTATGGACATAGTAGATATCGCCGTTTCTGTAGATGATTTCTCAACCCTGGTAAGTGCTTTGCAAGCTGCAGACCTTGTAACTGCCCTTCAGGGAGATGGTCCCTTTACTGTATTTGCCCCTGTAAACGCAGGTTTTGCTAAAATTGATTCAAACACTATGAATTCACTTCTAGCTCCTGAAAACAAAGAACAATTAGCTGCTATTTTAACGTATCATGTAGTAGCAGGAAAAGTTGACGCCGCGGCAGTTGTTGCAGCATTAGAAGCAGGAAACGGGAAAGCCGAATTAAAAACCCTCAACGGGGAAATGCTTACGGCAGTTTCTAAAGACGACGGGATCTATTTAATGGATCAGAGCGGAAATTACAGCAAAGTCACCAAAACTGATGTTATGGCTTCAAATGGGGTCATCCATATCATTGAAGATGTTGTTATGCCCTAATAGTATACTTTTTTAAAGTTAAAAGCACCGTTTTTACGGTGCTTTTTTTGTTTCAAGCGCATAATTGTAAAATTCCCTTCCTAAGGCGGCTAAAAAGGGAATACCTATCTCATCATATTCATATTTATCGTCGTTGAAAATCCCATCTTCATTAACTAAAATGGTTGCGGTGAGCATAAATTCTACCTTATTTTTTTCATCTGTTATATAAGCACAATCAGTTAGGGTACCGTAGGCAAATCCTACTTTATTATAAATTTTAATGTGTTTGGGAATATTTTCTTTTGAATCTCCATATATAAAAAATTTGCAGTAACTGTCGTAAAACTCTTCTTGGTCATAACCTGCGTCTTTGGGTAATGTATGCATTGCGGTTAACAGAAATTCTCTTTGATCCTCACTAAGGTTAAACCTTTCATTTGTCTTGAATAATTCCGGGAATATTAATCTTTTCAATACTCCGTGTTGTGAACTAACCGGGTAATAATTTTTATAGCTGAAATCAAAAGGGTTATTTACTAATGAGTCCTTTTCGTAATACCCAACACCCTTTTTTATTCGCTCTAAACTAAGTGATAAAGGTTCTGTGTTTATTATAGACGCAGATGTTCCGGTAGTGCTGTCGTTTATATAATAAATAAGGGGCTTGGTGGTTACATCATCGGAATGTACACCTAGTCTGTGTGAAATTCTCACAGGAAATATTCCCTTGTTTCTAAGCCTCAAATTAATATCATCTTGTCCCTGGAATTCAAGTAATCTGTTGTTTGCATGATTGTCACTAACAGCCAATATTTTAGAGATGTCTTCTGCAAAAGTATTTTCAACAGAATCTCCTTCAATGTAGTAGCGCGTATCTCTATTTAAAGAATCTGTAAAATTTAATTTCTCCAGGGCCAGAACGGCAATTGGTAATTTAACGGTACTGGCCGGATAGAAGTATTTCATATCATCTAACTGAAATTCATAATCAGTTAGGATAATACTATCACCACGTCGGTCTATTTGTGTATAAAGTATTTGGACTTCATATTGATCAACACTATCAATAACATTTCTGATTGCCATATTTTGAGAACCCAAAACCAATTCCATTGGATTATTTTCTTTGCTCTTGGTCTTACATGCCATTGATAATAATAGAAAGAGAATTGCCAGTTTTAAAGCTTTCAAGACAACGAATATTTAGTTAGTTCTGCTTTTCTGAATAAACTTCTCCCCTATGGGGTATTAGGGCGTCACGCACACCGGTCATATTAACTTCTTCGACCACCATATAAGCAATACTGTGCATAGAACTTAAGTCTGTATTTCCGGTAATGTTTGGGCTCAAATTTTCAGCCTCGATATAATCTTTCAAATGTTTTTCGTGATGCATGGCAACTTCTTTTGCTGTAGGCCCTCTAAAATCCCAGATCAATTTAATTTTTCTACTCATATTTATTCTTGTTATTTAGCTACCGAGATGCCTTTCTCTGCAAATGCTTTAAAATCACTTAGTGATTTTTTAGATTGCTTTTTAAACGCCCCAGGCATAATAAACCCCATTAATTTCATCATAAATCCTGAAAACTGAAATTCTGACTCGGATATCCACCTTGTTGTGCAGTCATCAATAACTTCAAAATAATTCTTTTGAATATTATGAACACCTTTCGCATGATAGGTAGCATGAAATTCATAAGGAAAGTTATTCACTATGATTGTTTCAATTAGTGTCATCTCCCGTTTGCCAATTTTATAATATAATTCCATTTGTGCACCTTCTTTTGTGGGCTCTTCAGACAATTGTTTATAACCTAATAGTCCTTCCTGCCAATGTTTCATGTTTTCTGGATTATCCAGTTTTTTATGTACTTCGTCACGAGAAAGACTGACTGTAATTTCTGAAGTATACTTCATAATATTTTAGTTGTTAACCCTACTAATGTAATAAATAAAAATATGGAGGTACTAAAAATCTGTTAATCCATATTGTTATTACTTGTTCAGCACGATTTAATTCTTATTTTTGTCGAATGCACTTTTTAAAACTACAGACAAAAAAAATAGGAATACATATAGGAATCGCCGCCTGGGTTTTGTTTTTATTTTCTTGTAATTCATTTTTGAAGAATGATGCAAACGAAGAACCATTGGCAAGGGTAGGGGATACTTATTTGTATTGGAATGAGGTTGTGGCCGTGCTGGGTGAAAATATCACAAAACAGGATAGCGCATCTATGGTTACGAATTATATAAATAATTGGGCAACAAAACAGATACTCCTGGAAAAAGCCAAGATTAATTTACCCGATGAAAAGATCGCAGAATTTGAACAATTGGTCTCTAATTACCGCACAGATCTATATACAAGGGCCTATAAAGAAGCCCTGGTAAATCAGGCAAAAGATACGGTTATCTCCCAGGGAGAATTAAGCAGGTTTTACGAAGAAGAGAAAGAAAATTTTAAGCTCAAGGAAAAAATCATTAAACTCAGGTTTATTGAATTACCCTTACAATTTCTTAATACAAAAGAAGTAACCGAGAGTTTAAAGAGATTTAATCAGGAAGACATTAAATATTTGGATTCCATAGGGGTACAATTTAAAAAATTGAATTTTAATGACTCACTTTGGGTTTCTGCCTCGCGTGTGATTGAAGAAATTCCTCCCTTGAATATTGATAATGAAGACAGATACTTAAAAAAATCACAATTTTTTGAATTACAGGACTCAATGGGGGTATATTTGACAAAGATAAACGATGTGGTTGATGTTAATGAAATTGCACCACTCTCATATATCGAACCTACCATAAGACAAGTACTTCTTAATAGAAGAAAATTGGACTACATTAGAAAACTGGAAACAGAAATTATAGATGAAGCAACTAAGGAAAAAGTATTTGAAGTGTATGACAAACAGCAATGACATATTGTTGTTTTTATGTTTTTTTATTGTCTTTATCGGTGCGCATGCACAGGTAAATGATTCTATCCCTGATACTCAATTGGAGCCACCAGAAACTGTTGTGGTGGCTGATATTGAAGTTAAAAAGGATACTGTAAATACATTTAAGAGAATTAAGCTTGATGGAATTTCGGCGGTAGTTGGGGATTACTTGATTCTGGATTCGGATATAGAAAAAACATTGATAGACTTGCGTAGCCAGGGAGCTTCTATGGACGATATTACGCACTGCGGGTTATTGGGTAAATTAATGGAAGACCGTTTATATGCGCATCAAGCTGTGCAGGATAGTATTTTGGTGTCTGATGATGAGGTAAATGCTACCAGTGACCGTCAAATACAACAATTGGTGCAGCAGGTGGGTTCTATGCAAAAGGTTCTTGATTTTTACAATAAAGAAAGCGTTGAAGATTTCCGGGAAGAATTGCACAATATCAATAAGTTGAGAATGCTATCGGAGAAAATGCAGCAAAAAATTATCAGTGAAATAGAAGTAACCCCTGAGGAAGTAAGACAATTTTTTAAAAAAATTCCCGAGGATGAAAAACCTGTATTTGGTGCAGAACTTGAAATTTCTCAGATAGTTAAAATACCTGAAATTCCTGAAGAGGAAAAACAGAAAACAATTAATAAGTTAAATGAAATAAAGGCAGATTGCGAAGATAATGATGCTAGCTTTAGCGTAAAAGCAATATTATATTCACAGGATCCTGGCTCTAAATCCAAAGGTGGTTTTTACAGCATGACAAGGGAAACACCTTTTGTAAAAGAATTTAAGGATGTGGCTTTTAGCTTGCGCCAGGGAGAAATTTCCGATCCATTTGAAACTACTTTTGGGTACCATATCATATATATTGAAAAGATAAGAGGCCAGGAACTGGACTTGCGGCATATTCTGTTGCAACCAGAGATACCTCAATCTTCAATTGATAAAGCCAGAGTTGAGTTAGATTCTATCAGAAAGCAGCTGATGGATGGGAAATATACTTTCGCCGAAGCGGCATTGAATTTTTCAGACGAAAAAGAAACTAAGTTTGACGGGGGGTTATTAAGAAATCCAATTAATTTTGATTCGCATTTTGAACTTACTAAGATGGATCCATCTCTATATAATCAGGTAAGGAATTTAAAAGATAACGAAATATCGCAACCTACACTGGAGCAGGATGCAAATGGGGGTCCTCCCAGGTATAAGATTTTGATGGTTTCTAACAGATATGATGAGCACGAAGCAAATTTTGCCCAGGACTATATTAAAATTCAGGAACTTGCACTAAGAGATAAGCAGTTTACTACTATTAGAAAATGGCTTAATGATCATATTGCAGACACTTATGTAAGTGTTGGCGGTGATAATGTAAATTGTGAATTCGCCAATAAATGGATAAAGGAATAGCCGGATGTCTGATGTTACAGCAATCAACAATTTAGTAGCCAAGCATAAGGCTTTAAGAAAGGAAATAGCCAAAATAATTGTAGGCCAGGACTTGGTAATTGACCAAATACTTTTATCTATTTATACCGGGGGTCATTCCTTACTCATCGGGGTACCCGGATTGGCCAAAACTTTAATGGTAAATACAATTGCCCGTACTTTAGGGCTCGACTTTAAAAGAATACAGTTTACCCCTGACTTGATGCCCAGTGATATTTTAGGAAGTGAGATATTAGACCAGAATAGGAATTTCAAATTTATTAAAGGCCCTATTTTTGCCAATATAATTCTGGCAGATGAGATTAATAGAACACCACCTAAAACACAAGCAGCTCTTTTAGAGGCTATGCAGGAAAGGGCAGTAACCATAACAGGTGTGCAACATAAACTTTCGCTGCCATATTTTGTTCTTGCTACGCAAAACCCCATTGAACAGGAAGGTACTTATCCTCTTCCGGAAGCGCAGCTGGATAGATTTATGTTTGCAATAGAGTTAAAATATCCATCTGTTGAGGAAGAAACACAAGTGGTTAAAGCAACTACCAATGATGAATTTCCTGAGGTGAATGCCTTATTGAATGCCGATGAAATATTAGAAGTTCAGCATTTGGTTAGAAGAATACCTGTTCCGGACAATGTTGTGGATTATGCGGTAAAACTAGTGAGCAGTACCCGCCCTGGATTAGATACTTCTTCAGATTATGTGAAACAATACCTGGATTGGGGTGCCGGACCACGAGCTTCTCAGAACCTTATTTTAGGAGCCAAGGCCCACGCTGCAATTAATGGCAAGTTCTCCCCGGATATAGAAGATGTACAGGCAGTTGCAATGGGCATTCTAAGACATAGAATAATTAAAAATTATAAGGCAGAAGCCGAAGGTATCTCGGAAGAGGATATCATAAATAAACTTCTTTAAACAATATCATCATGCGCATTCTATGAAGAAGATATACGATCGTTTTTCGAATAGGTCTGAAGCTTATAAAAAGCATAGAATCTCTTATTCATACGAAAACCGATTTCCTATTTTCTTAAACTCGGATGGATTTGAAAATAAATTATTCATATATCCAAAATTTATGCGTAATCCCATTCTAAAAATTTCCTTTACCACGCGTATTTTACTAATTTTACGGAATTCAATTAACTGAAAAAACTCAAAATAATGGCATTTGATATTGACATGATTAAGGGGGTTTACGCCAATATAGCAGAACGTATTGACAAGGCTCGCGATATAGTTGGAAGACCATTAACGCTTTCCGAGAAAATACTATATGCCCATCTTTGGGAGGGAGAACCCACAAAAGCCTTTAAACGAGGTAAGGATTATGTGGATTTTGCACCGGATAGAGTGGCGTGCCAGGATGCCACAGCTCAGATGGCACTACTGCAGTTTATGCAGGCAGGCAAGCCTAAGGTTGCAGTTCCCACTACGGTCCATTGCGATCATTTAATCCAGGCAAAGAGCGGGGCGGCTATTGATTTAAAAACTGCCAATAGCACAAGTGCTGAGGTATTCAGCTTTTTAGAATCAGTTTCAAATAAATACGGAATAGGTTTTTGGAAACCAGGAGCTGGAATTATTCATCAGGTGGTTTTGGAAAACTATGCTTTTCCAGGCGGTATGATGATAGGGACAGACTCACATACTGTAAATGCTGGAGGTTTGGGAATGTTAGCCATTGGTGTTGGAGGAGCAGATGCTGTTGATGTAATGGCAGGCATGGCATGGGAACTCAAGTTTCCAAAATTAATTGGGGTTAAACTCACTGGAAATATTTCTGGTTGGACTTCAGCTAAGGATGTCATCTTAAAAGTTGCTGGTATTCTAACTGTAAAAGGTGGAACCGGAGCAATTGTGGAATATTTTGGAGAAGGGGCTAAGAATCTTTCTTGCACAGGTAAAGGTACAATATGTAATATGGGTGCAGAAATCGGGGCTACTACTTCCACCTTCGGTTATGATGCCTCCATGGAAAGATATCTGCGTGCAACAGACAGAAGTGCTATTGCAGATGCGGCAAACGAGGTAAAGGATTATCTGACAGCAGATTCAGAGGTCTATGCAGAACCGGAAAAATATTTCGATGAACTTATTGAAATAAATTTAAATGATCTAAGACCACATCTTAATGGTCCTTTTACCCCGGATTTGGCAACACCTGTTGGTGAACTAGGTCCTAAAGCCAGGGCAAATGACTGGCCCATTCAGGTTGATTGGGGGCTTATTGGGTCATGTACTAATTCTTCTTATGAAGATTTAACCAGGGCTGCATCTATTGCAAAGCAAGCTGTAGACAATAAAATAAAACCTAAGTCTGATTTTGGAATTAATCCAGGATCAGAACAGATCAGATATACTGCGGAACGAGACGGCTTACTGCAGATATTTGAAAACCTGGGGGCTACCATTTTTACCAACGCATGTGGTCCTTGTATTGGACAATGGGACAGAAGTGACCTCAAAGGGCAAGAGAAAAATACTATTGTACACTCTTTTAACCGTAATTTTTCTAAAAGGGCAGATGGTAACCCCAACACACATGCTTTTGTGGGTTCTCCGGAAATGGTAGCAGCCATTGCACTTTCGGGAAGGTTAGACTTTGACCCTATGAACGATACACTAATAAATGAAGATGGAAAGGAAGTTAAATTAAAAGAACCCGAAGGAATTGAATTACCTCCAAAAGGTTTTGAGGTTGAAGATGCCGGGTACCTGGCACCAGATGAAGATGGTAGTGGGGTTGAAGTAGTCGTAGCAGAAGATTCTGAGAGGCTGCAGGTTTTGGAACCTTTTGTGCCAATTTCTGCGGATAGTCTTCAAAATATGAAGCTTCTTATTAAAGCATTTGGTAAATGTACAACAGACCATATTTCAATGGCTGGTCCATGGCTCAGATACCGAGGGCATTTGGATAATATTGCAAATAATACCTTGATAGGCGCGGTAAATGCTTTTAACAAAAAGACCAATTTTGTAAAAAATCAATTAAGTGGAGAATATGGCGGGGTACCAGATACGCAGAGAGCATATAAGGCCAGGGGTATAAAGACCATTGTAGTTGGTGATCATAATTATGGGGAAGGATCTTCCCGTGAACACGCGGCTATGCAGCCCAGACATTTAGGCGTAGCGGCGGTCCTTGTAAAGTCTTTTGCTCGTATTCAC
>NZ_JBATGR010000478.1:0-3571 GCF_049665975.1 Eudoraea sp. | reverse complement strand
GGCCGCAGCATCTGCAAAGGAAAATGAAGGCCTCAGCTTTAAAGAATGGGGGAAACGCTTTAACGTATTCCTAAAGTATGTCGATCTACTAATTTCTCCCGACTTTATCATTTTAGGTGGCGGAACTTCAAAACAATTTGATGAATACAAAGATTATATCACCATTGAAACTCCTGTAATTCCGGCAGAATTAAGAAACCAGGCAGGAATAGTTGGCGCAGCAGCGGCAGCATTGCATGAGGCGCCAAGAGACTAAGCTAAAATTGAGTATAATACTTTAAGAAATTTTATTCCTTTTGCGGTCTACTTCTTTTAGAAAGATTTTACGAAGACGTATATGTTTTGGTGTAACCTCAACATATTCATCCTTTTGGATATATTCCAAAGCTTCCTCCAAAGAAAATTTGATGGCCGGTACTATTTTTGCCTTATCATCTGCCCCGGAAGAACGTACATTTGAAAGTTTCTTGGTTTTTGTAATATTTATTGTCATATCGTCACCTCTGGTATTCTCACCAATAACCTGACCTTCATAGATGTCTTCACCCGGATCTACAAAAAACCTACCTCTTTCCTGTAATTTATCAATTGAATAAGGAATGGCTTTTCCATTTTCCATAGAAACCAACGAACCATTTTGCCTTTGAGGAACATCTCCTTTCATAGGTTGGTATTCTAAAAAACGATGAGCCATAATTGCCTCCCCTGCTGTTGCGGTTAAAAGTTGATTTCGTAACCCAATAATTCCGCGAGAAGGAATAAGGAATTCACATACCATCCTTTCACCTTTTGCTTCCATGCTGGTCAATTCTCCTTTACGGATAGAGACCATTTCTACAGCTTTTCCAGACACTTCTTCTGGTAAATCTATGGTCATCTGTTCTATAGGTTCACATTTTACTCCATCAATAGTCCTGATAATAACCTGAGGCTGACCTATTTGAAGTTCGTATCCTTCTCTTCGCATAGTTTCTATGAGTACAGACAAGTGCAGTACACCCCTTCCAAAAACCATGAATTTTTCTGCGCTATCTGTCTCTTCTAAACGTAACGCCAGATTCTTTTCCAATTCTTTCTCCAACCTTTCCTTAATATGCCTTGAAGTAACAAATTTACCGTCCTTACCAAAAAACGGGCTATCGTTAATGGTGAACAACATACTCATTGTTGGTTCGTCTATAGCAATAGTCTTAAGCCCTTCCGGATTTTCGATATCTGCAATGGTATCTCCAATATCAAAACCTTCAAGTCCTACTATAGCACAAATATCACCTGTGACTACTTCCTTCACTTTTATACGGCCCAGACCTTCAAAAGTAAATAGCTCTTTTACCTTAGACTTTACGATACTGCCATCTCGTTTTACCAAAGAGATTTGCTGTCCTTCCTTTAAAGAACCTCGCTGCAGGCGTCCAATAGCAATTCTACCTGTAAATGAAGAGTAATCTAAAGACGTAATCAACATTTGTGTCGTACCCTCCTTAGGTTCAAAAGTTGGGATGTGCTCAACAACCATTTCCAATAAAGGCTCTATAGTTGTAGTTTCGTTCTGCCAGTCATCACTCATCCAGTTATTTTTGGCTGAGCCATAGACTGTTGGAAAGTCTAACTGCCATTCTTCCGCACCAAGTTCATACATAAGATCAAAGACCTTTTCATGCACTTCTTCCGGGGTACAATTTTCCTTGTCTACTTTGTTGATTACTACACAGGGTTTTAAACCCATGTCGATTGCTTTTTGTAATACAAATCGAGTTTGGGGCATTGGACCTTCAAAGGCATCGACTAATAGCAAAACCCCATCAGCCATATTTAAAACACGTTCAACCTCACCACCAAAATCGGCGTGGCCCGGAGTATCAATAATATTGATCTTGGTATCTTTATATAATACGGATACGTTCTTTGAAGTAATAGTAATACCTCTTTCACGCTCGAGGTCATTATTATCTAAAATAAGATCTCCGGTTTTCTCATTTTCCCGGAATAACTGGCAATAATGTAATATCTTATCTACCAGGGTTGTTTTACCGTGGTCAACGTGTGCAATTATGGCAATGTTTTTCGTATTAGACATCTTCTTGTTTTGAGCCTGCAAAGATACTCCTATTTTTTGCTTACTGTTATAAAGTTCTGTTATTTTTATTGTGTTGATTTTGAGCGATTAGCAGTGCAAATAAGAGCACTAAAAAACAATTATCTTTGTAATCTAACTTTTGTATATGAAACTTGACTCCATACCACAACTAAAATACACTTCTGGTGATAATTTTTTTCTGCTCGCCGGACCGTGCGCCATAGAAAGTGAGGAAATGGCATTGCGGATCGCAGAACGAATTATGGAAATCACCGATAAATTGGAGATTCCATACATTTTTAAAGGGAGTTTTAAGAAAGCAAATCGCAGCCGGGTTGACTCTTTTACTGGTATTGGAGACGAGAAAGCATTAAAAATATTGAAAAAAGTTTCTGAAACTTTTCACGTGCCCACAGTTACCGACATACATGAGATAACAGACGCTAAACTTGCCGCTGAATATGTAGACGTCCTTCAAATTCCTGCATTCCTTGTACGTCAAACCGATTTGCTGGTAGCCGCGGCAAATACGGGTAAAACCGTTAACCTTAAAAAGGGACAATTTATGAGTCCGGAAAGCATGAAACATGCCGTAAATAAAGTAATTGATTCCAATAATAAACAGGTAATGATTACAGATCGAGGCACTATGTTTGGGTATCAGGATATGGTTGTCGATTTTAGAGGAATACCCGTCATGAAACAATACGCCCCGGTAGTATTAGATGTCACCCATTCTTTGCAGCAACCCAATCAGTCTTCAGGAGTTACCGGTGGGAGACCCGAATTAATAAGCACTATAGCCCGCGCAGGAATAGCTACAGGGGTTGATGGAATCTTTATAGAAACCCACTTTGATCCTGCAAATGCCAAAAGCGACGGGGCCAATATGTTACATTTAGATCAACTGGAACAATTACTGACCAATTTAACGGCTCTTCGTAAAACAGTCAATAGTCTTCAGTAAATCAGTTAAATTTCCTAAAAATGAGTACATTGGAATTGATTAATTCCTTTAAGTACTTATGAAACCAAGCTTGTGTTTATCACTAATTTTGGGCAGCATTTTGATGATTTTTGTTTCATGCAAGTCCGAAACCAAAAAAAACAAGTCAACAAAGAGACCAAATATTGTCTTTATTATGTCTGATGATCACGCTTATCAGGCTATCAGTGCATACAGTAATAAATTAATTCAAACCCCGAATATTGACAGGATTGCCAATGAGGGCATGCTTTTTACTAATGCCAGTGTTACGAATTCTATTTGCGCACCTTCCAGGGCTGTAATCCTAACAGGCAAACACAGCCATATCAATGGAAAAATAGATAACCTTTCCCCTTTCGATACAACAAATATTACCTTTCCTCAGCTTTTAAAAAATGCCGGATACCAAACTGCTATGTTTGGAAAACTGCATTTTGGTAATAATCCAAAAGGATTTGATGAATTTAAAATTCTACCCGGCCAGGGAGATTACTATAACCCTACAT
>NZ_JBATGR010000477.1:0-2264 GCF_049665975.1 Eudoraea sp. | reverse complement strand
CCCATTTCAATAATGGCGAATTCTGTATTTTTTTTAATGGTAAGAAGCGTAAGCGGAACTCCTATATGATTGTTTAAGTTACCCTTGGTGGCAACTGTATTATATTTCTTGGATATGACAGCAAATATTAATTCTTTGGTTGTGGTTTTTCCATTACTGCCTGTGAGTCCGATAATTTTAGCGTCACAAAAATTCCTGTGATAATTTGCCAGTTCTTGAAGGGATTTTAAGACATCGTCTACTAATAGAAAAGCCTCATCTCTTACGTACTTTTCTTCATCTACAACAGCATATGCCGCACCATTCCTTATAGCTTCAGACGCAAATTTATTTCCATTAAAATTATTACCCTTAAGGGCGAAGAATATAGAATTAGGTTGAATGTTACGGGTATCTGTGGAGACCAAAGGATACTTTAAAAAAAGTTGGTGCAATTTCTCAATTGTCATAAAACAAATATATAAAAAAGCCCCGATGCTAACATCAGGGCTAAATTCTTATTCTGGAGATAGAACTATTTGGCTTTTTTACCTCTTACAGTTTTATTTTTAGTCTTTGCCTTAGATCCAACTCTGGACATCGCACATCTGAACCCTATATAATCTGTGGACATATATTGCGGTAAAAATCTTCGCTGTGCAGGATCTAGCCAGTATGCCCGGTCTTTCCAGGAACCGCCCTTATAAACCCTGACTTCATCATTTATAAGCGTGGATCTATTATTGCTTTTGTCATACTCGCGAATTATTTGTCCGGTAGAATCAAACTCTACATTGTGTTTTGGAGAATCATACATCTTTCGAGCCGGATCCTCATCATCATCCCCGGAAAATCGGTCAAAGAATCTGGATGAACCAGCATCACCATCCCTGTAGCCTCTGTTATCACTTTCTGAGAAATTGGTTCTTAAATAAGTTTCCTGTTCATCAACAGCTACCATTTTAATTTCACCGGGTAAATTAACAGCTACAAGTTTTCCATTAGGTAAAGTATCAAAAATTATACTATCTCGCAGAATAGTTACCTTTCCATCTTCGCCTATTGCCGTTTTCATGTAAATATTACCTCTATAGTAGTTGAAATCACTTATTTGGTCATCCACAATTGGTCGATACACATCAGCAACCCATTCGGCAACATTACCTGCCATATCATAAAGACCAAGATCATTGGGTTTGTATGATTTTACTTGTGCAGTGATATCAGCACCGTCATCAGACCAACCAGCTATTCCACCGTAGTCACCTTTTCCTTGCTTAAAGTTTGCTAACTGATCACCTCTTCCCACGCGTTGGCCATTTCTTGTATAATCGCCTTCCCATGGATATTTTTTTCTACCTCTATAATTATTGTATTCCCTAGTTCCTTGTAATGCAGCAGCTGAATACTCCCATTCGGTTTCCGTAGGCAGCCTATATGCGGGCATAATAATACCTGTACTTCTTGTGGCAAAGTTGGAAACAGAATCTTTTTTCATTTTGCCTTGTAATGAATCTATTTGTCCATTATATACAGATTCCGGACGATTTAGATAGGCTTCTGTGCTAAAAGTGCCTTCCACCTCACCTGACATTGCCTGGTATTTCGCATTCTGAGCTAAATAACCTTCTTTTTCCAGCATTGCTTCGTTTACCCTGTCAGTTCTCCATTCGGCAAACTGAACCGCTTGAATCCAATTCACACCAACTACCGGGTATTCAGAATATGCAGGATGCCTAAGGTAATTATTGGTCATGGTTTCATTAAACCCCAATCGGTTTCTCCATACTAAAGTATCCGGAAGGGCACCTATATAAATATTGGCGTATTTTGGATTTTCTGGGGGGTATACCGCTTTAAGATAATCAAGGTACTCCTTATACATTACATTGGTTACTTCTGTTTCATCCATATAAAAAGATTGAACATGCTGTGCACTAGGAGTGTTATTCCAGTCATGCATTACATCATCCTGTACCTTTCCTTTTGTGAATGTACCTCCTTCTATAAAAACAAGTCCGGGACCCGTTTCTTGTTCTTTAAAGTCAGAATTGTATTGAAAACCACCCTCTTTAGAGTTTATTTTCCAGCCTGTAGCTCTTGAAACATTCTTTGATGATGCTGAGGCAGACTTTTTACAACTATTAAATGTAAAACTTCCCATTATCACTGCACAAGAAAGTACAACTTTGATCAACTGTTTTTTCATCTGTATTTAGGACTTAAGTTCAATATCAAACAACATTTATCGTAATTTGATAGAATATTTAAATAAAATTATGTCG
>NZ_JBATGR010000476.1:0-2285 GCF_049665975.1 Eudoraea sp. | reverse complement strand
CGGGTTCATATGGTTGGAATTTAAATCAAAGTGCCGCCTCCGCTTTCTTTCCCGGAGTCAACAATAGCACTTTAAATCTAAATCTAAGTGCGGGCCTTACCTGGAATCTTTTTGATGGTGGAATTACTACTGTTCAGGTTAGGAATGCTAAAATAGCCTTAGAAAATCAGGAGTTATTAAAAAAGCAGGTTGAACTTGAGGTGGAGCGGGACATTGAGAATGCCATTGAAACTTATGAAAATAGATTGACGATATATCAAATCCAGGAGAAAGCAGTAATTACCAATCAGAATAATTTTGAACGATCAAGGGAGCAATACCAACTGGGAAGGATTACATCAATAGAATTCAGACAGGCTCAGATTAATCTTTTAACAGCACAAACAACCAAAAATCTTGCAAAATACGATGCTAAACTGGCAGAATTACAGCTATTGGATTTAACCGGCCAATTATTGAATGTAGATTTTTAATATTGTTTCCTTAATTTGAGAGAGGTCATTTATAAATTAAAATTTATATCTCTTTAATGTACGAACACTATTTTCAGTGCCCCTATTGCTGGGAAGAAATATCAATGCTCCTGGACCCGTCTATTCAAAGGCAGCTATACGTTGAAGATTGTGAAATTTGCTGTAATCCCATAGAAATTAATTCACAATTCAATAATAATAACGAACTTCAAAGTTTCCAGGCCAATAACCTGGAACAATGATTATTTCTTTAAACAATAACAAACCAATAAATAACCTATTTTTATCCAAGCTCATTTCTTTACTTGATTTCTAATTATCACCTTAATATTCCCGGTAAATTAAAAATTGGTATCGGGTTACTCGGTTTTGATTATCTTAACAAGCGGAAAATTTAATCTGATATTATAATTCCGTTTTCTTTTTAAACAGATACATATTTAAGGTATAATTTATGAAGGGACTTGATTCTTTAGATTGGGTAGTAATTACGGCCTACTTTGTTATATTACTTGGAGTAGCATGGTGGGTTATAAGGCAAAAACAACAAAACACAGAGGATTATTTCCTGGCAGGTCGTAATATTGGGTGGTTTATAGTTGGAGCCTCTATTTTTGCCTCTAATATTGGATCTGAACATGTAGTTGGGCTTGCAGGTAATGGAGCTGGAGACAAGATGCCATTGCTCATCTATGAATTACACGCCTGGATAGTATTAATGCTGGGCTGGGTTTTTCTGCCATTCTATGCGCGAAGCGGCGTATTTACAATGCCCGAATTCCTTGAAAAACGCTTTGATTCAAGATCCAGATGGGTCTTGTCTGTGGTGTCCTTAATAGCCTATATTCTAACCAAAGTCTCAGTTACCATTTACGCAGGAGGGGTAGTAGTTTCGGCATTGTTAGGAATTCCTTTTTGGATTGGCGCGGTAGCCACAGTAGTACTTACAGGTATATATACGGTACTTGGAGGAATGCGTGCCGTAGTTTATACAGAAACCATTCAGGCCGTTGTATTGGTGTTAGGTGCAGGAATATTAACTTTTCTGGGTCTCGATGCAGTAGGAGGATGGGGAGAGTTAAAAGATACTGTTGGCCCGGAATATTTTAATATGTGGAGGGCGAATTCGGACCCGGATTATCCATGGCTCCCTCTTTTTATTACCAGTACTGTGGTTGGAATCTGGTATTGGTGTACAGATCAGGTAATTGTACAAAGGGTCCTTTCTGCTAAAAATATAAAAGAGGGCAGGAGAGGAAGCATTTTTGGAGCATTGTTAAAGCTTATGCCGGTCTTCCTTTTTTTAATCCCGGGAGTAATTGCACTGGCATTAAAAATGAAGGGTGAGCTGCATTGGGATAGTCCGGATGAGGCCTTTCCGGTTTTGATGAGTAATTTAATGCCATCAGGGCTCAGAGGCCTGGTTGCTGCGGGTTTATTGGCTGCTTTGATGAGTTCTCTGGCCTCCGTATTTAATTCTTGTTCTACCCTGTTTACACTAGATATTTATAAAAAGCTAAAACCGGAAAAACCAGAAGAAGAATTGGTAAAAACAGGTCGAATTGCTACTTTTTTTGTTGTGGGCCTCGGTCTTCTATGGATTCCTATTATTACTACACTTTCCGATGGACTTTATGAATACCTTCAAAATGTACAGGCCTATATTTCGCCTCCAATAGCTGCAGTTTTCTTATTGGGTATTTTTTATAAACGAATTAATGCTAATGGTGCGATTGCAACTTTAATTGGTGGTTTTATTATTGGATTTGGCAAGTTAACCTTGGAGATTTTGAAGTCAAGTTTTACTGAAGG
>NZ_JBATGR010000475.1:0-1960 GCF_049665975.1 Eudoraea sp. | reverse complement strand
ATAATAATTGCTACTTAGTACTCTTTTTGGAATCCTCGTTTTTTGGATTACCCTTGTTTGTTTGTGCCAAATAATTTGAGAGCACCTTGTCTATCAACTCATCTTTTGTTAAATGATGAAATACCGTCTTTATCTTATTACTAAATTCTTCTGAAACGGTACGATTTGGTTTGGTCTTAAATATTTTCTTCGCCCATAATAAGGCATTGTTTTCTTCTATGCTCTGAGCGTCTGCTTTTTTAAATTCACTAAAAACAATACCCAACTCTTTTTCAAAATCAGCAATATCTTTAACTTCTTCTTTTTGTAATATAGTTACTGAAAGCCCCTTTGCCCCTGCCCTTGCTGTACGTCCGCTTCTATGAACATACGTATCATAAGTATCTGGCAGATGATAATTAACAACATACGATATTTCTTTAACATCCAGGCCTCTGGCTGCTAAATCTGTTGCAACCAAAATAGCAATAGATCCTTCTCTGAATTGGCCCATAATACGGTCTCGAATACCCTGAGATAAACTACCATGAATGGCTCCGGATGAGAATTTATTTATGGCTAAGTTTCTTGCCAATTTATTAACCGCCGCTTTGGTTTTACAAAAGATAATCCCTCTTTCTCCTTCTTTACTATTTAAAAAATGTAGCAATACCTCTAGTTTTTCTATGGGTTCTACCACCATATAGCGATGATCGATGCCCTGGTGTCCAAGGGTAGACATATCTGCTTCTACCTGCACAACATGTTTAGACATGTAATTTTGAACCAATTGCTTTATGGCACCCGGCATAGTGGCTGTAAACAATAAAGTTCTTCGTGTTTTTGGAATTTCTTTGATAATACTATCTAAGTCTTCTTTTAAAGCGCTTACCATTTCGTCGGCCTCATCCAATACTAAATACTTTAGGTTTTTGATAGTAATGGCACCACGATTTAATAAATCTACCAAACGCCCTGGAGTTGCCACGACAATATGGGTAGTTGTTTTTAAACGTTCTATTTGAGGTTTTATAGGAATGCCTCCGCATACTGCGGCAATAGAAATGTCTGGGCTATGCGAAGCAAAAGAAATTAAATTAGCATGAATTTGTTGCCCTAATTCTCGTGTAGGGGCTAGTATAAGGACTTGTACCTTAGAGTCTTCAAGATCAACTAACTGCAACAAAGGCAATCCAAAAGCAGCGGTTTTACCTGTTCCTGTTTTTGCCAAGGCAACTAGGTCTTCTTTTTGATTAAGAACAACGGGAATTGTCTTTTCCTGAATATCTGTGGGAACAGAAATTTGCAAAAGGGCTAAGCTTTCTTGTAGCGCCTTATTAATATCTAAATCAGAAAACGTTTTGGACATAAAATAATTTTAAGCAAAGATAACCACACTTTCGATGGGAAAGTGAGACTTCCAAATAAACGGCTTTAGAATTATCAATTTATACGATACTTCTCTTCCCTCCCACAATTAAAAATGTTAAATATTTCTTAATACAGTACCTTTTTATGCATAGTACTGTAACAAATTAATTTTACTCTCGTCTATAGTATCAAGACAGCAATCAAAGAAAACCAAAGCAATGTTTAATCTATCAATTCTTTTCATTACCAAAGCGATTAAAGTGTTCGGAATTACCTCTGCAGTATATGACATTTACTTTAGCTTGTTTAGCGTAATGGAGATTAATCTCACCCTCTTAACTTATACCCTGGCCATTGAAACGCTTTTTGTGTATTTGAAATCTTCTAACTTGGAAATTCCGATATGGCTGGAAGCCATGGAAGACTTTATTTAGAATCGAGCATCTTATTAATTTGATACCAATTCAAAAAGTTAAGAAAACTATTTTTCAAGTAACAATTGCATTCCATACACAGTGCCTTTACTAAAGTTTCAGGAGACAAATGTTTTTTCATTACTTGTCTAATGTTTTTTAAAGGTTGCCACAATACGCATTATAGTATGCCACTA
>NZ_JBATGR010000474.1:0-2349 GCF_049665975.1 Eudoraea sp. | reverse complement strand
ATCGGTTTTATTCTATTGAACGCCCAAGAAAATCCAAAAAACTACCAGAGGTACTTTCCATTATGGAAGTTCAAAGCCTACTGGCTGAAATCAACAATATAAAACATCGATGTATCGTTGGTTTACTTTATAGTTCAGGTTTACGTCGATCAGAAGTTTTGGCTTTAAGACCAGAGGATATAGATAGTAAGCGCATGTTAGTTAGGGTCAACCAGGGAAAGGGTAAAAAAGATCGGTACACCATTTTAAGTGCTACATTACTAAAAGAATTACGTAATTATTATAAAAGATATCAACCTCGAACTTTTCTGTTTGAAAGTCCTAATGGAAAGGCGTATTCTCCAACCAGTGTGGTCAACATTGTAAGTCGTGCGGCATTAAGGGCAGGAATTAAAAGAAGAGTGACTTCATATATGTTGCGTCATAGCTTTGCAACCCATTTGTTAGATAAAGGAACAGATTTGCGAAAGATCCAGGTTCTTTTAGGTCATAACTCAAGTAAAACAACGGAGATTTACACACATGTTGCAGAAAATTCCTTCAGGGATATAGATGATTTGCTATCTTAGCTTTAGTGATATATAGTGCATAATGTACTATGTTCAATTGTTGGCACCAATTATGAATAGATTGATATTCTTATTAATGCTCCTTATAACCAGCACTATCAAAGCTGATTATGTCACGCCTACGCTAAACAAATTAATTCTTAAAGCAGATAAAATTCTTTATGGTGAAATAGTATGCGTGGATGAATCTGTGATAGAATTAAATGTATATAACAGTATTAATCACGATTCAAGAACAATTACAATAATCAAATTCAAAGAATGGAATTGTGGGAAGCGGTGGATGGAATACCAGGTGGGTGATACTTCACTTTTTTTCCTTAGACTCAAAAATGGTCGCTATCAATCTATGGGTGGTGGAAATGAAGGGGAACTACCCATACGCAATGATAAAATATATGTCCACGCTAGCACTATTTCAACAGCGGGTTTTGTAGGTCAATTTGACCGATCCGAACTTCAAATTGAAGATAATGGATATAACAATCCCTATAATGGATATGTCATGGATCTGAGCGATTTCTGGCAGGCCATCGCTGTAATTAAAAAATGCTTTAAATCTGAGGTTACAGCTACAGGTAACCTATTCAATATCCAGCATATTTGTGACCACTCCGAGTTCGAATCAACTATGAACCAGAACAAGATTTTAAACTGGGCCATAACAGGACTAAAAAGTTAACTGGTGCCAACAATATCTATAATTCATTGCTTACGGATTTTCCTTATGGAAAATCCTTAATTTTATGCGAATGTCCGGGAATTTCGACGGAAAAGTCCGGTGGACATTTTCCGCAACGAAATCATAGCCGAGACCCGTTAGGCACAAGCTAAATAAATTCCTTAAAGTTACCATTTTGGTAACTTTTTTTGTATCTTTGTCTGAAAGAACATATTTTGAGAGTAATCGCAAAGAGGACTTTGAGAGACTTTTGGACAAGGCACGCGGATAGCGAACAGCAATTGACGGCGTGGTACAGGGAAACCGAAAAATCGGAATTTAAGAACCTTAACGAATTAAAAAGGGAATATCCGAGTGCCAGCATATTGAAGGACAATCGTATTGTTTTCAATATAAAGGGCAATAAGTACAGACTTATTGTAAAATTCAATTTTGAGTACCAAATCTGTTGGATTCGCTTTGTCGGAACTCACGCAGAATATGACAAGATAAATGCAAAAGAAATTTAAGATGAAAATAGCACCTATCAGAAACGAAAAAGACTATCAGAAAGCTCTTAAGAGGCTCGAATTGATTTTTGACGCAAAAAAGGGCACCGAACAAGGCGACGAACTCGAAATCCTGTCGATTTTAATCGACCGATATGAGAACGAGAACTTCCCCATTGGAATGCCGGACCCTATCGAGGCCATCAAATTCCGAATGGAGCAGATGGGAATGAAACAAAAGGACTTGGCGGAAGTAGTGGGATTTAAAAGCAGGGTAAGCGAGATTTTGAGCAAAAAACGCAAACTTACATTGGATATGATTAGAAAACTCAACACGACATTGCATATCCCTACAGAGGTATTGGTGCAGGACTATTAGCAAAAAAAGCCAGTGCCTAACAAAACCTATAAACAATACGGGCTTTGGGCTGAATCGCTGGGTTTGCGTACTTTTATGAAGTCTGCAAAATCTTTGGGATTTTGCTTTTTAGTGGGACAAAGAAAAAAACCTCGCTAAAAAGCGTGGCAAGCAAAAACCAAAAGATTTTTGCTATGAGCGTAAGGGAAAGTTAAACGCCGGTTTGCTCCCGTACTGTTCATAGCCACAACG
>NZ_JBATGR010000473.1:0-5875 GCF_049665975.1 Eudoraea sp. | reverse complement strand
TACCACCCCCTATTTTTTTAGGGTCTTAATTATTTTAATATATATTTGCCGGGATCAACAATAAAATTTACAAATGAAAAAAGTTGAAGCAATTATTAGAAAATCCAAATTTGATGATGTGAAAAATGCACTTCATGAAATTGAGGTAAATTTCTTTAGTTACTTGGATGTAACTGGAGTTGGTAATGAAAAGCAAGGACATGTCTATCGAGGTATTTCATACAGTACCACAGACATCCAACGAAGGTATCTGGAAATAGTCGTGTCTGATGAATTTCTTGAAAGAACCGTAAACACAGTGCTGGAAGCCGCCTATACAGGAAATGTAGGTGATGGTAAGATATTTGTTTCCGATGTCCTCCAGGCTTATCGAATAAGAACCAAGGAAAATGGCCATTCCGGAATCAACTAAAAAATCACTAACTAACACTTAAAAGAAATGGAAGCAGGATTATTTACAGCTAACAATGTTTGGATGATGGTATGTACCGCCCTTGTATTTTTTATGCATACCGGGTTCGCCTTTTTAGAAATTGGCCTCACCAGACAAAAAAACACAATTAATATACTTTTTAAAAACATCTTTATTATTACCGTAGGACTCCTATTGTACTATATAGGTGGCTTTAATTTAATGTATCCCGGATTTGAAGAAGGTTCGATGGGTATTTTTGAATTTGCCGGATTTGGTATTGACGCCCCTGAAAATGGGATGACAGCGGAATATGCCGATGGTGGCTATACCTACTGGACAGATTTTCTGTTCCAGGGAATGTTTGCAGCAACAGCAGCAACAATTGTTTCAGGAGCAGTTGCCGAACGTATTAAAATAGGTCCTTTTATGATTTTTACAATCATTTATGTAGGTCTTATATATCCAATAGCCGGTTCCTGGCAATGGGGTGGCGGATTCCTTTCCTCATTAGGAGGAGAAGAAGGAGGAGGCTTTTATGATTTTGCAGGATCAACTTTGGTACATTCAGTTGGTGGATGGGGAGCTTTAATAGCCATTTACCTTTTGGGAGCCAGAATTGGCAAATTTGGTAAGGACGGGAAGCCAAATGCTATCCCGGGACATAGTATTCCAATGGCTACAGCGGGTGTTTTAATACTTTGGTTGGGCTGGTTTGGGTTTAACGGTGGCTCTGTTTTATCTGCAGACCCGGCTGCTACATCACTTGTACTTGTGACTACCTGTTTAGCCGCAGCGGCTGGCGGTGTTGCATCCGCAGCATTATCTACAATTATGTATAAGAATATGGACCTAACTATGTTCCTCAACGGAATATTGGGCGGCCTGGTAGGTATTACAGCTGGTGCTGATCTCATGTCACCTACGGAGGCAGTAATTATAGGTCTTATAGCCGGTGTGATTATTGTACTTGGCGTAGCCTTAATTGATAGGATTAGATTAGATGACCCTGTCGGAGCAGTTACCGTACACCTTATATGCGGAATCTGGGGAACACTTGCTGTAGGCATATTTGGAGATTTAGCCGGAGGACAACAGTTAATATATCAATTAACCGGAATTGCTTCAGTGGGAGTATTCTGCTGTATCTCGGCCTTCTTAATCATTTTTGCGCTTAAGAAAACAGTAGGAATAAGAGTTCCTAAAGAAGAAGAAATAGACGGGTTGGACTTGGCTGAGCATGGAATGGACGCCTACGCCGATTTTAGAATGAGTGAACAATAATAAAATATGAAAAAGTTAACGGAGCGTTTGGCAGAACGCTCCGTTATGTAAAATTTTCAAATAAATCAATTTATAACATTTAACGCGTTCCCTAAACGGGAATCTCAAAAACATTGAATTATGAAATTATTTACAAATACAAGTTACATAAAAAATCTCTTACTTTTGGCATTGCTATTGCTAGGAACAGCAGCTTTTGCGCAAGAGGAAGAGGAAGAAGAGGGAAAAAAGAAATTTTCCTTTAGTGGGTCAGTTGATGGCTATTTCAGAGCTAATTTTAATGGCCTTAACAAAGTAATACCAGACGACGCCGGTGGATCTGTTGGACCAACCGCGCCCGGAACTTCTTTTGCAAACAGACCTGGTTTTGCATTAGGTATGGTAAACTTAATAGGAGCTTATGAAGGCGAAAAAGTAGGAGTTGTTGCCGATTTAGTTTTTGGCCCACGCGGTGAAGAAGCCGTTTTCGGATCGCCTTTAGGTTCGGCGAATATTATTAACCAGCTTTATGTTTACTGGAATGTCAGTGAAAAAACCACATTAACCTTTGGAAATTTTAATACTTTCCTGGGCTACGAGGTAATTTCCCCGGTTGGAAACTTTAATTATAGTACTTCCTATATGTTTTCATATGGCCCTTTTTCACACGCCGGTATAAAGGCTGATTTTGATCTTGGGAACGACTGGTCAATAATGGTAGCAGTAATGAATCCAACAGATTTTACTGATATTAACCCATTTAGCGAATATTCCTTTGGAGCCCAGTTAGGGTATGCTGGTCAATTTTTAAACTTTATATATGGAAAACAAGGGTTTAATGAGGTCCTTGTTGCGGGGGTTCCAACCGACACTGATATTAAGGGTCTTTTCCAAATTGACTATACCGGTGGATTTGATATAGGTGATTCCTTTTTTCTTGGTTTAAATGCTACCTACCAAGACACTGACGGGGTCGGTTTTTGGGGTGCAGCAATATATCCTCAATATACAACATCCGAAACATTTGCCATTGGACTACGGGCGGAATATTTCTCAGAACAGGGCGATTTTGGTGCTATTGGCACAGGAGTTGCAGATTCGGATGTATTCGAAATAGCGCTTACAGGAAATATAACCGTTGGAGAATATCTGAAATTTATTCCTGAGTTCAGATTAGACAGTGCATCAGATGATGCATTTATAAATAATGATTTAGAAGCGTCAAAAAGTTTAGCCTCCTTCCTGGTTGCTGCCGTATTTGCCTTCTAGATATAAAAAATAGTTTAGTTTGTTTTGTTTAGTTAAATAAATGCCGGCCCTGATTGTAAAACATCGGGGCCTATTTATTTGAATTTTGTTTAAAGCTTTTCACCCCTGCCATAATTTTAGTGTTCAGGAAGTTTCTTTTTGGGACAATAGGACAGGAATATTTCTTATTATACACACAATAAGGGTTATAAGCCTTGTTAAAATCGAGTATAATAGAATTTCCTTCAGGAATTGCTAAATCCAGATAACGACCACCGGCGTAGGTCTCTTCGCCGTTTGTATTATCCAAAAAGGGCAAAAAAAGATAATCTTCATATTCTGTGGTTTGCATTAACTCCAGGTTTTGATATACTTCAAGGCTGTATTTTTGGCCTTTTAAAGTAAAATTAATTACCCCGTATACCACTTCCTCAGAAAGACGATCAGTAGTAGTAGGCATCATAAAAGGAATTGCATCTGCTGTCCTCTCCATGGAAGCTATTACTCTAAATGAAGTATCCGGCTTAAAGAAATCTAAACCATCAAAGTCTTTTCGATACCTGTCCGGCAAGGGAGAGGTCTCAGGATTTTGGAATTCTTCATTGAGTTTATTTTGAAATAATAAAATCTCCCTAACCATCTCTGAATTATCCGATGCTATGTCCGACTTAATAGTATCGTGATATTTCCGTTTATCTGCGCATCCCAAAATACTGATAAATAAACATAAGGTTCCAAATAAAAGACTTTTTCTCATGGATATGTATTTCGTTCAAAAATACAACATCTCTTTTTTTTATATATTTTTACTTTGCAAGACTAAATATGAACAGATCTTTAATTCTGAGGATGGTAAAAGCATTTCCTTATCGAAGGAAACAATGCCACTATGCTTAGAATCAATTCTATTTAATAGATTGTAGCCTGGCAAGAATGTCAGGCTTTTTTATGATTTAAGCAGAATGAAATCAATATATAATAACTATATAAATTCATTTAAGGGATTATCCAGAGAAGTTTGGTGGCTGTCTTTAATTACCCTTATAAACAGGGCTGGGACAATGGTAATCCCCTTTTTGTCACTTTATCTTACCCAGGATCTCGGTTTCACACTTGAGAATGTAGGTATTATAATGAGTTGTTTTGGTTTGGGATCGCTAATTGGTGCCTGGCTGGGAGGTAAATTAACGGATATGTTTGGCTCATACCCCGTGATGCTGGTAAGTCTTATATTGACCGGGGTACTTTTTCTAGTACTACAATACCTTAATTCATTTTGGACAATTTGTGCTGGTATTTTTGTATTAATGATCATTGCGGATGCATTCAGACCGGCAACATTTGTCGCACTTAGCGCATATAGTAAGCCCGAAAATAAAACAAGATCAGTAACACTTATTCGTCTTGCAATAAATCTTGGATTTTCTGCCGGACCTGCCTTAGGTGGTTTAATTATTGGCACTTTAGGTTACCGTGGGTTATTTTGGGTGGATGGCCTTACTTGTATAGCAGCCGGTATTTTGTTATTAGTCCTCCTGAATCCTAAAAAGGTAAAAGTCCTTGATAGCATTGAAAATAAAATGCCCTTATCTGCATATAAAGATCTGCCGTATTTAGTGTTTATTATAGCAATGGTCCTGTTCGGATTCGTATTTGTGCAGTACTTTTCCACAATCCCCATTTACTATAACGATGTGCACACATTAAATGAAACTCAAATTGGTTTGCTTTTGGCTATGAATGGCTTCCTAATATTTGTCTTTGAAATGCCCCTGATAAAGTTTTTGGAAACAAGGTCTTTATCTAAAATATCCAATATGATAATTGGTTTAATACTCGTTACTTTCAGTATTCTGATATTAAATTTCACCACATGGATTGGTGTCCTTGTTATAGGGATGTTATTGATGACTCTGGGAGAAATGATAGCGTTCCCATTCTCAAATGCATTTGCCATGGATAGAGCAAGAAGAGGCAGACAAGGAGAGTATATGGCCCTTTACAGCATTTCCTTTTCTATCTCTCACATTTTCGCACATAATTCCGGGATGATATCCATTGCAAGGCTTGGTTATGAAACCACCTGGTATTTGGCAACTTTTATAGGCTTGCTTGGTATTTTGCTACTTTTGTTGTTGAAAAAAATACTTCTAAGAAATTCCCGAAAATAATGGCTATAAAAAAAACCCTCTCTTTCTTGTTGCTTTTTGGTTTGTTTTTTGGTTGCAACGAAAAAAAGAATGATTCTAAACTTTCAGGAAACATTCTTAAAAGAACTATAGAATTACATCCTGATAGTTATAATGTTGCCTTCTTAATTATGGATGGCACATATAATACAGAATTTACTGCCCCTTATGACATTTTTCAGCACACAAAATACAGAGAAGGTATAAAGGCCATGAATACTTTTACGGTGGCTAATACCTTAGAGCCAATTACTACTTTTGAGGGATTGCGCATTTTACCGGATTTTAATTATTTAAGTGATTCTCTTCCACCAATAGATATATTGGTAATTCCCAGTGCAGAACATCATCTGGATACCGATTTAAAAGATACCGCTATGCTTAATTTTGTAAAAAGGGTGGACAAGAATGCGATATTTATGACTTCACATTGTGATGGTGCTTTTGTTCTGGCAAAAGCCGGTTTGTTAGACAAGGTTACCTCTACAACTTTTCCAAGCGATATTGCAAAATACAAAAAAATGTTTCCTTCTCTAAAAGTAAAGGACAGCATACTGTTTGTACATGATGGTAAATACATAACCTCTGCAGGTGGGGCGAAAAGCTTCGAAGCCTCTTTATATCTTTGCGAGTACCTTTATGGAAAAGAAGTAGCAAAGTCTCTTGCCAAAGGATTGGTAATTAACTGGGACCTAAATTTAATACCAAAAGCTATTATTCCTCAATAATAGCGTCATAACGAGATCCCTTTAGGTATTTATTC
>NZ_JBATGR010000472.1:0-1803 GCF_049665975.1 Eudoraea sp. | reverse complement strand
TAGATATAATCTTTATTTCATCTAAAATAGCATTGTGGTAAAAAGGAACTTTTTGGGGCTATTGCAGCGGACAATGATAAAAGTCATTTTTTTTTGGTTGGCAAAAAGTGAGCTTTGTAACCTAAGTTACCTTACAAGTGTTATTTGCTTAATACTTTTATGTTAGCAAATACGACAAAATTTCAAAAATCAAAAAAATGAAAATCGAACAGATTTATACAGGTTGTTTGGCTCATGCTGCATATTATTTGGAGAGTAAAGGTGAAGCCGCAATATTTGATCCATTAAGGGAGGTAGAGCCATATATTATAAGGGCAAAGAAGGATAAAGCAACAATAAAGTATGTTTTTGAAACACATTTTCATGCCGATTTTGTAAGTGGTCATTTAGATCTAAAGAAAAAGACCGGTGCAGAAATTGTATTTGGCCCAACTGCTAAACCTGGATATGAAGCTACGGTTGCAAAGGATAATCAGATTTTTAAAATAGGGGATTATCAGGTTAAAGTAATTCACACTCCCGGGCATACTATGGAGAGTACTACTTATTTGTTAATTGATGAGAATGGAAGAGAACACGGTCTAATAACTGGTGATACATTATTTATTGGAGATGTTGGCAGACCGGATCTTGCCCAGCATGTAGTTTCAGAACTTACTGAGGAAAAACTGGCAGGACATTTATTTGATTCACTTCGGAATAAAATCATGCCATTAAATGATAATTTGATTGTTTACCCCAATCATGGGGCAGGTTCCGCTTGCGGAAAAATGATGAGTAAGGAAACAACTGACACTCTTGGGCATCAGAAAAAAGTAAATTATGCACTGAGGCCTGATATGACCAAGGATGAATTTATAAAGGAACTTCTTACTGGCTTAACAGCACCTCCTGGCTATTTTCCACAAAATGTTTTACTGAATATTAAGGGGTATGAGAGTCTCGACATTGTAAGAGAAAGAGGGGAAAAGCCTTTGTCGCCAAATGCCTTTGAAGTTGTTGCGAATGAAACAAATGCCCTAATGTTGGACACGCGTAAACCCGAAGACTTTGCAAAAGGACATATTCCCAATAGTATAAGTATAGGTCTTGATGGCAATTTCGCTCAATGGGTTGGAGAAATGATACCAGATATACAACAGGAAATTTTGTTAATAACCTATCCCGATAAAGAAGAAGAAGCTATTACCAGACTTTCAAGAGTTGGTTATGACCATACTATTGGTTTCTTAGATGGTGGATTTGAGAGTTGGCAAAAAGCGAGGAAGCAAGTTGAAAGAATTAAGAGAATCACGGCCAATCAGTTTGAAAAGGCATATTTTGGGGAAGGACCACTTGCCTTTGATATAAGGAAAAAAAGTGAATTTGATTCTGAACATGTTATTGGAGCGATTAATATTCCTTTAAATGAATTAAATCAGCATCTTTCACAATTTCCAAAAGATAAACCCTTTGTGCTGTATTGTGAAGGAGGTTACAGAAGTATGATCGCTGCATCTATCTTAATGCAGAGAGGTTGGGAAGATTTCGTTGATGTCTCAGATGGTTTTGATGAAATCAAAAAAACAAAGGTTGAAAAATCGGATTATATATGTCCGACTACCATGTTGTAGAAATTTGTTTTGGTTGATTGTTACGGGAATGGCCAAGTTATTTTTTGGTCATTCCCTTTCCTACCGAAATTTTATTAATTATTTATAGAGAAATAACAATGTCATTATTTAAAACATTATTCGGATTAAATACCTTGCAATCGGATAAATTTGAGATTTTAGAAGTTTCAAAATATAAAGAGGCTATTAA
>NZ_JBATGR010000471.1:0-14288 GCF_049665975.1 Eudoraea sp. | reverse complement strand
ACCTCTGGCTGCATTCACTATACCAACGCCGTCTTTCATTATATCAAATTCCCTTTTGCCAATTACGTATTCCTTTTGGGCAGGCACATGCACTGTAATAAAATTTGCTTCTTTAAGCACCTCTTCCTTAGGTCTACTATCAAAATCGAAGCTAACCGATTGCCCATCAAAAAAAGGCACTTTAATAGTTGCCGAATCCAAGAAAGGGTCATGAAATATAACATTCATACCTATCCCAATTGCAATTTTTGCAGTGGCTTGCCCTATCCTGCCAAATCCTATTACTCCGAGGGTTTTACCGCGCAGCTCAACGCCTTTGGCATAGGATTTTTTTAATTTTTTAAAATTGCTGTCCCCTTCAAGAGGCATATTTCTATTGGCATCATATAGAAATCTAACCCCGCCAAACAAATGAGCAAAAACCAATTCGGCTACAGATTCAGATGAAGCGGCCGGCGTATTAATAACATGTAAGCCCTTTTCCTTAGCGTAAGCTACATCAATATTATCCATCCCCACACCACCTCTGCCAATAAGCTTTAAAGATGGGCAATTATCAATAATATCCTTACGTACCTGAGTAGCACTTCTTACCAGGATCCCTTTAATTTCATTTTCATTGATCTAATCCACAAGTTGTTCCTGGGCAACCGTGGTTGTGAGTACATCAAATCCGGCTTCTACTAATGCTGAAATTCCATTTTGTGATATGCCGTCGTTAGCAAGTATTTTCATCCTCTGAAGTTCTAAGTTTAACTTTAAATTTATTTGGTACTATAAGGCACTAATTAATTAACCTCTTCTTTCTAGATCACTCATTACATCAACTAAAACACCCACACTTTCCAAGGGTAGGGCATTGTACATGGATGCACGATAACCGCCTACGGATCTATGACCACTTAATCCATTAATCCCTGCTTCTTTCCACATTTCGTCAAAGGTGTCTTTAAGTGATTCATCAGTTAAAGTAAACGTGGCATTCATATTTGAACGATATTCTTTTTTTGCAAATCCATTAAATAGAGGATTAAGGTCAATCTCCGAGTAAATGAGACTGGCCTTTTTATCATTGATTTCTTCAATGGCAGCTATTCCTCCCAAATCTTTCAACCATTGAAGCGTAAGCATTGATACATATACCGCAAAAACTGACGGGGTATTATACATACTATCTTTACCTAAATGAACCTGGTAATCCAACATAGAAGGAATTTGTCTGGATACTTGCCCAAGAATATCATCTTTAACAATGACCAGCGTTGTACCTGCCGGACCCATATTTTTTTGCGCTCCGGCATAGATAAGATCAAATTTGGAAAAATCTATTTGTCTTGAGAAAATATCGGAACTCATATCACAAATTAATGGAACTTTAGTATTAGGAAATTCCTTTATCTGTGTTCCGAAAATGGTGTTATTAGATGTTAGGTGTAGGTAATCCAGGTCATTGGGAACGACATAACCTCTGGGGATATAGTTGAAATTCTTGTCTTTTGAAGAGGCGATTTCTATAACATCACCAAATGGTTTTGCCTCTTTGATTGCCTTAGTGCTCCAGGTACCGGTATTGATATAGCCAGCTTTGCTTTCCAAAAAGTTATAAGCAACCATAAGAAACTCCAGACTCGCACCTCCCTGGAGATATAAAGCCTTATATCCTTTTCCTTCAAGTCCTAGAAGTTCAAGAGCCAGTGACCTTGCTTTTTCCATAACAGCAACAAATTCTTTGCTGCGATGTGAAATTTCAATTAGAGAAAGACCAATACCATCTAATTCAACTACTGCTTCTGATGCCTTTTGCATCACTTCATTTGGTAATATACATGGGCCTGCACTAAAATTATGTTTTTTCATCTTTAACTTATTTTTTAGGATCTAAAGGTCATAAATAATACCGAAAAACTAATCAGTTATATAGATTATTTCCATTATGTTTTTAACAGGAATTCAACAGTGTCTATTCCATCGGCATAATCCCATAATTCTGGTTTTTGCGTTTTACCAAAAGGCAGCGAATTTTCAATAAATTCACCTCCAACAATACATTGAATCTGATCAGTATCCCTGAGAAGCTTATCATTCAATGCTTCAGTAGTCGTATATCTCTCGTAAAAAGCCGTGCCTATGGGCGAAGCGTACCCCACATCTTCTTTTAATAAGAAAAAACCATTGTCCAGAAATTGGAATTCGCTCATCAAATAGACGGCTTTATTATAGTCATAATTATTAGCATACTTATTTTGGTCAATTAAACTTTGATAAGAACTTATGCTCTTAAAAAAATCATCAAAACTATACTGCTTAGGGACAAATAATTTAGAAACATTTCTGCACCCTAACCCATAATATCGAAATATATCTTCGCCGAGCTCATTAAGTTGTTCTTTAGTTTCCTCTCCTGTAAGTATGGCAATGGAGTTTCTGTTTTTTCGAATGATATTGGGTTTATTACCAAAATAATGCGCAAAATAACGCGCCGCATTATTACTTCCGGTTGCGATAACAACGTCAAACTTCGTTAATTTTCCCTCGCTAAACTCTATTTCAGAAGCCAACTCTGGCTCAATATGTATTAAATAATTAGCAATAAAAGGTAAGAGTATATTGTCATTAGAGGAGCATTTTACTAAAACCTGGTTTCCGCTTATAACGGCAGTTACAAAATCGTGAAAGCCTACCAAAGGAATATTACCTGCCATTATTATAGCAACAATTTTATGCGTATTATTCTCGAGAGGATATGGCAATAGCCAATCATTCAGGTTGTGTTCATTTAGCTGTTCAGCCCAGGCGGTTATTGCAAACATCACTTGTTGTTTTGTAAACCAACCATTTTTATGACCTGCTAAAGTGATAGAACTGTCAAATTTTTGATACCATTCATTATTATCATCTACAAAACCTGGATTAGCTGATGAAGTTTTGGCAAAATTTCTAAAAAAGTCTCCAAGTTTAATAAAAGCTTTAAATCGTTGCTCCAGTGTGGCCATTATATTTGTGCAATAGTGTTATAGGATATACCTTTGCGCAAAAATATGCATGCTGTGACATTGTAGCAACAATCAGGGCAAGTATATTGCTTATTAAAAGAAAAAGAAAATTATGGCTATTATTATAACAGACGAGTGTATTAACTGTGGGGCCTGTGAACCCGAATGCCCAAATACCGCTATATATGAAGGTGCAGAGGAATGGCGCTATAAAGATGGAACCTCTCTTAAAGGTGATCTTGTATTACCAGACGGGAAGGCAGTAAACGCAGATGAAGTACAGGAACCAATAAGTGATGAGATATATTATATATCACCAGATAAATGCACTGAGTGTATGGGATTCCATGAAGAACCTCAGTGTGCTGCAGTTTGCCCTGTAGACTGCTGTGTCCCGGATGAAGACAGGGTAGAAACCGAGGAGGAGCTACTGACCAAACAACGGTTTATGCACCCGGAATAGTTAATTATTCTAAGGGTTGTTCTCGATCATTTTCGAAGCTATTTCTTTAAATAATTTTGCACAGATCATACCTGTCATATTATTTATATCACGGGTTGGATTATATTCCACAATATCGGCTCCCAGAATAGGAACTTCTATTGCCTGAATTATTTTTAATATTTCCCGTGTACTCAAACCACCCGGCTCGTGATGCGAGACACCTGGAGCATAAGCTGGATCCAGAGCATCCATATCTAATGAGATATATACAGGATTTCTAAGTTCTAAAGAGGGTAATTTGTGCAATTGGCTCATTTCATAGGTTTCAACAGCAAATTTTTTGACTTGCTCGCGTTGATGCTTCGAAAGTGTCCTTATGCCTATTTGTATTAATCTATTGATCAATTTTTCTTCCATGATTCTTGCAAATGGGCAGGCGTGGGAGTATTTGTCTCCTTCAAATATGTCATAAAGGTCTGCATGAGCATCAATATGGATCAGATCTACTGCTCCATGTACTTTGTTGAAAGCTTTTAGTACCGGATAAGTAATTGAATGATCCCCTCCTAGAGTCAACAAATTCGTTTTATTTTTTATGTTTTCAAGGGTGAATTTTTCAATGTCGAAATAGGTGCTAATTTCAAAGTCTCCTTTGTCATCGAAAATTTCAGGTAGTATTTCCAGACCGTTTTCCGCAAAGTAATTGGCAGAACGGCTGTTATAAAAACGTCTAATTTTTGGTGGTGCCAGGGCAGGTCCTTTTAAAAAAGAGGACTTCTCATCATATTGTATTCCCTGAAGGGTAATTTTCTTCATAATGGCAGTTTAAATGATTCTAAATATACAGGTAAAAACTATATTTGCACCCAAAATAGGATGAGCTGATTTTAGCTTGCCAGGATATTTCTAAGATATAATAGATGAAAGCAGGAATTGTAGGACTCCCTAATGTTGGAAAGTCAACTCTTTTTAATTGTTTATCCAATGCGAAAGCACAAAGTGCAAATTTTCCGTTTTGCACAATTGAGCCTAATATTGGCGTAGTAAACGTACCTGATCATAGGTTAGAAAAATTGGAGGAACTGGTTAATCCGGAAAGGGTTATTCCCGCTACTGTAGAAATTGTAGACATCGCCGGATTGGTAAAAGGAGCAAGTACAGGAGAAGGTTTAGGAAATCAATTTTTAGGTAACATACGGGAAACCGATGCTATTTTGCATGTTTTACGCTGTTTTGACAATGATAATGTGGTTCATGTTGATGGGTCTATAGACCCTGTTAGAGATAAAGAGACCATAGACATGGAATTGCAGCTAAAAGACCTGGAGACGGTTGAAAAGAAGTTAGACAAGGTAAATAGAGCAGCCAGAACAGGTAATAAAGAAGCTCAAAAGGAAGCAGCTGTCTTGCAATCGATAAAAGAGGGATTAGAAGCGGGTAAATCGGTCCGCGCTTTAGTTTTTGAAGATGATGACCGAAATGATTTTATAAAACCTCTGCAGTTTATTACAGACAAACCAGTTCTTTATATATGCAATGTAGATGAAGCATCCGCGGTCTCAGGAAATGATTATGTAGAACAGGTAAAAACTGCCGTTGCAGATGAGCAGGCTGAGGTAATTGTTCTGGCTGTAGGTACCGAAGCAGATATTACCGAATTAGACACCTACGAAGAACGACAAATGTTTTTGGAAGATTTAGGATTGACAGAGGCGGGCTCGGCAAAAATGATAAGAGCCGCTTATTCACTATTACATCTTCAAACCTATTTTACAGCAGGAGTAAAAGAAGTTAGGGCCTGGACCATTAAGATAGGCTCCACGGCACCTCAGGCAGCAGGAGTTATCCATACAGATTTTGAAAAAGGATTTATTAGGGCGGAGGTTATTTCATATAATGACTACATTGCCTATGGAAGTGAAGCAAAAGTCAAGGAAGCTGGAAAAATGCGTGTGGAAGGAAAAGAGTATGTAGTAAAGGACGGGGATGTTATGCATTTTAGGTTTAATGTTTAAAAAGCCATATCCGTCGATTTGTCATTTTGACTATCGCTATAATCTCGCTATCAACAATACAAGGTATTTTATTGTTAATTACTTTCTATAGTGCCCATTTTGATTTCTGCCTCGAAATTTTATATTAGCAGGGGTAATCCCCAAATATCATGGCAGAGTCTCAATATACCGAAGATAACATAAGATCGCTGGACTGGAAGGAGCATATCAGGCTTCGTCCAGGTATGTATATTGGCAAACTTGGCGATGGATCATCTGCTGATGACGGCATTTATATCCTACTAAAAGAAACTTTAGACAATTGTATTGATGAATTTGTCATGGGTGCCGGAAAAACCATAGACATTTCTATTCAAGGTGAAAAAGTAACCGTTAGGGACTATGGCCGTGGAATTCCATTGGGCAAGGTAGTTGATGTGGTCTCCAAAATGAATACCGGAGGTAAATATGATACGCGTGCCTTTAAAAAATCTGTTGGTCTTAACGGAGTTGGGACGAAGGCAGTTAACGCTTTATCTGCATATTTTAAAGTAGAATCAAACAGAGATGGCAAATCCAAATCTGCTGAATTTCAAACCGGGGAATTAGTAAACGAAGAACTTTTGGAAGAAACTTCCAGAAGAAGAGGGACCAAGATTACATTTATCCCCGATGAGGTTATTTTTAAAAAATACAAGTATAGAAATGAGTATATAGAGCGCATGCTCAAAAATTACGTATATCTTAACCCGGGGCTAACAATTGTTTTTAATGGAGAAAAATTCTTTTCCGAAAATGGGCTTAAAGATTTATTGGAGGATAATAATACTAAAGAGGATTTATTGTACCCAATAATTCACTTAAAAGGGAAGGATATTGAGGTGGCTATTACCCATAGTAAAACTCAGTATAGCGAGGAATACCACTCTTTTGTTAACGGACAGCATACTACGCAGGGTGGTACCCATCAATCTGCTTTCAGAGAAGCCATTGTAAAAACAATAAGAGACTTTTACGGTAAGAATTATGACGCTTCCGATATTCGAAAATCAATAATTTCAGCGATCGCGATAAAAGTGATGGAGCCTGTTTTTGAAAGTCAGACCAAAACCAAGCTGGGCTCAACAGATATGGGAGGAGGATTCCCGACAGTAAGAACATACATAAATGATTTTATAGGGAAACAGCTAGATAATTACTTGCATAAAAACCAGGAAACTGCTGAAAAAATTCAACGTAAAATTGTTCAGGCTGAGAACGAGCGAAAGGAACTTTCGGGAATACGAAAGCTGGCACGCGAAAGAGCAAAAAAAGCAAGCCTGCATAACAAGAAATTGCGCGATTGCAGGTTACATCTGGGAGATATGAAAAGCGACAGGCGCTTAGAATCTACGTTGTTTATTACGGAGGGAGATTCAGCTTCAGGTTCCATTACTAAATCGAGAGATGTAAATACACAAGCGGTTTTTAGTCTTCGGGGAAAACCCCTGAACTCTTATGGGATGTCTAAAAAAATAGTCTACGAAAATGAAGAATTTAATCTGCTTCAGGCCGCTCTGAACATAGAGGAGTCGATGGAGGATTTGCGTTACAATAATATTGTAATAGCTACTGATGCCGATGTAGACGGGATGCATATCCGATTATTACTTATTACATTTTTTCTTCAATTTTTCCCTGAATTAATAAAAGAGAATCATTTATATATTTTACAGACACCATTGTTTAGGGTACGAAATAAGAGAGAAACTTATTACTGCTACTCTCAGGACGAAAAGAATGAAGCGATTACCAAGTTAACCGGAAAACCCGAAATAACACGTTTTAAAGGATTGGGTGAAATTTCACCCGATGAGTTTAAGCACTTCATTGGAGATGACATACGTTTAGAGCCAGTTATGCTCGATAAGGCATTGTCTATTGAAGAACTTTTAAAATTTTATATGGGAAAAAACACACCGGATCGCCAGAAATTTATCATTAAAAACCTTAAAGTAGAAGTTGACTTAATAGAAAACAATTAACTATAAATTAGATTAATACTGATCTTTTTTTATGGAGGAGAGTGACGAAGTAAATGAAGCGAATGAAGAGAGCCATGGTAATAACCAGGAGGCTCTTACGCGGGTTACGGGCATGTATAAGGATTGGTTTTTAGATTATGCTTCATATGTTATTTTAGAAAGGGCAGTACCGGCTATTGAAGACGGTTTTAAACCTGTCCAGCGAAGAATTATGCATGCGCTTAAGGAGTTGGATGATGGCAGGTATAATAAGGTTGCAAATGTAGTTGGGCATACAATGCAATATCATCCTCACGGTGATGCAAGCATAGCAGATGCAATGGTGCAGATTGGCCAGAAAGAACTACTTATTGATACTCAAGGGAATTGGGGGAATATTTTAACAGGTGATGGGGCAGCGGCATCGCGTTATATCGAAGCAAGACTTTCCAAATTTGCATTAGAGGTAGTATTTAGTCCAAAAATCACAGATTGGCAGTCGTCTTATGATGGCAGAAAGAAAGAACCTGTAAATCTTCCGGTTAAATTTCCTTTATTACTGGCTCAGGGAGCGGAAGGCATTGCAGTTGGTTTATCTACTAAGATTCTCCCTCATAATTTCAAAGAGATTATAGATGGATCGATTAAACATCTAAAAGGTCAACGTTTTAAATTGTTTCCAGATTTTCCTACCGCAGGTATTATTGATGTAACGAACTACAATGATGGTTTAAGGGGAGGTAAAGTAAGGGTGAGGGCTAAAATTTCACAACTTGATAAAAATACGCTGGTTATTAATGAAATACCGTATGGCACAAATACTTCTTCATTAATAGATTCAATCCTGAAAGCGAATGATAAGGGGAAGATTAAAATAAAGAAGATTGAAGATAATACGGCAGCACAGGTTGAGATACTGATACACCTTCCCGGGGGCATTTCACCAGATAAGACCATTGATGCCCTATACGCGTTTACTTCCTGCGAATCTTCAATTTCCCCTTTGGGCTGTATTATTGAAGATAACAAACCTTTATTTATAGGAGTTACAGAAATGCTTGAACGTTCTACAGACAATACTGTAGCTATGCTTAAAGCAGAATTGGAGATACAGTTATCCGAACTCCAGGAGCAATGGCATTTTGCATCTCTGGAACGGATATTTATTGAAAACCGAATCTATAGGGATATAGAAGAAGAAGAAACTTGGGAAGGGGTAATAAGAGCAATAGATAAGGGGCTTAAGCCGCATATAAAACAGCTCAAAAGAGGAGTTACGGAGGAAGATATTGTTAGGCTTACGGAGATTAGGATAAAAAGAATATCCAAATTTGATTTGGATAAAGCACAACAGTACATTGATAGTCTGGAAGATAAAATTGCACAAACCAAAGATCATCTCGCTAATTTGGTAGATTTCGCAATTTCATACTTTAAGGAATTGAAAAGTAAATATGGCAAAGGCAGAGAGCGTAAATCTGAAATTAGAATTTTTGATGATATTGAGGCAACCAAAGTAGTCATTAGAAACACTAAACTATATGTGAACAGGGAGGAGGGTTTTATTGGAACTTCTTTAAAACGTGACGAATATGTTACTGACTGCAGTGATATAGATGATATCATCGTTTTTACTAAAAGTGGTCAAATGATGATCACTAAAGTGGATTCAAAAACATTTATTGGCAAAAACATAATTCACGTAGCAGTATTTAAGAAAAAAGACCAGCGAACAACCTACAATATGATTTATAAGGATGGACGAGGTGGGTCTAGCTATGTAAAACGCTTTTATGTTACTGGCATTACACGGGATAAACATTACGATCTTACAACGGGTAAAAGCAGTTCTGAGATAAGTTATTTTTCGGCGAATCCAAATGGGGAAGCAGAAGTAGTTACTATTTTTCTCAGGCAGGCGGCAAACATAAAGAAATTAAAGTGGGACCTGGATTTTGCAGATGTGATGATTAAGGGTCGTGCTTCAAAAGGGAATATTGTAACTAAATACTCTGTAAAAAAAGTAGAACTTAAGGAAAAAGGGCTTTCCACACTTAAACCCCGTAAGCTTTGGTTTGACGATACAGTGCAGCGTCTGAATGTTGATGATAGAGGTGAACTCCTTGGCGAGTTTACCAATGAAGACCGACTTCTTATAGTTAACCAAAAGGGATTATTGAAAACAGTTATTCCGGAACTGACAATGCGTTTTGATGATGATATTATTATCTTAGAAAAATGGGTACCCAATAAGCCAATTTCTGTAATATACTGGGAGGGAGAAAAAGAACTGTTTTACATAAAACGATTTCTTGTGGAAAACTGCGATAAAGAGGAAAAGGTAATAACAGACCATCCAAAATCTTATCTAGAAAAAGTATTTACAGATTATCGGCCTATGGCGGAATTAGTGTATTCCAAAAAAAGGGGTATGGAACGAAAAGATAACCTTACAATCAATATTGAGGAGTTTATTAGCGTAAAAGGCAGTTCTGCGATGGGAAATCAATTAACCAAGGATAAAGTCATAGAAATCAACGCTCTGGATCCTTTGCCATATGAAGCACCAGTAGTTCATGACACATTGGATATTGAGGTAGTGGATGAGGAAAATATAATTCCGGAGACGAAAGAATCACCTGCAAAATCTAAGAAGGAAAATAATCAGGTGAATGGCGAAGATAATTCTGGTAAGGAAGATGAGGATGGAGATGGGCAAACAAAGCTTTTTTAGCACTTATAGAATATTCAAATGCAAAAATGGGAATGACGCAGATTTTAACTTGCTAATTATATTTGTTTTGGCTATAATTGCCAATACCTGCAACAATAAAGAAAAAACTACAACAAATTTATGGATTTTACAAACCCCCTGATTTACGGCGTCCCCTGTTTCATCGCCCTAATTATTTTTGAACTTATTTACAGCAAAACACATGGCAAAGAACAATTATATAATTGGAAAGATTTGTTCGCCAGCGGCGCCATGGGTGTTGGAGCGGCTATTATTGGACCGTTTTTTAAGATCATCTTTGCCATAGCTCTTTTTGAGGTGTCCTATGAATTTTTTAACCCTGTTACTAATGGAGTGCGTACAAACCTGCTGGGGTACGAGTCCTTTGGTTATGCATGGTATGTATGGGTACTTTGTATGTTGGCCGATGATTTTACCTACTATTGCTTTCACAGAGCAAACCATGAAATAAGATTATTTTGGGCAGGTCATATTGTCCATCATTCTTCTGATAATTTTAACCTCGGTACTGCAGTTCGAAATGGATGGTTCACAATTTTCCACAAACCTTTTTTCTATATGTGGATGCCTGCAATTGGCTTTCCACCAGAAATGGTAATTGTGTGTATAGGCATAGAGATTATGTGGCAATTTCAGTTGCACTCCGTTTATGTTCCAAAAATGGGGTTCCTTGAAAAGATTTTTAATACACACACGATGCATCAGGTACATCATTCTCAAAATGTGGAGTATCTGGACAAAAATCATGGGGGAATCCTCAATATCTTTGATAAAGTCTTCGGCACCTGGAAAGAACTGGATAATGATACAAAGATTAAATATGGTGTTATTCATTCCCCGAACTCTTATAACCCCCTGGTGATCCTTACACATGAATACAAGGATATCTGGAAAGATGTTAAAAAGTCGAAAAAGTTATCTCATGCCTTGATGTACATATTCGGACCACCCGGATGGAGTCATGACGGCAGTACTTTGACCGTAAAACAACAGCAACAAAAGCTTCAGGAATCACAAGTATTGTAGCTTATAGCGATGTAATGTCCTAAAAACGATAGGGATAAGGTTTAAACATGGCTGGTTTCTTATGTGTGCTTTTCCGGTATTTCTTTTGGATCAATTTTTTTCCGCATCTTTATATTTAAAAACTCTACTAACAAAGAAAAGGCTATCGCAAAATATAGATACCCCTTTGGAATAGCTCCAATCTCCTGCTCAAAAATTCTTGCATGGCTCAGATGCGCAGATTCTGCAATAAGCATAAAACCAATTAAAATTAAAAAGGAAAGAGCGAGTATCTGCATGGAAGGATGATTATTAATAAAAATCCGAATCGGATTGGCAAAGATCATCATGATTAATATAGAAACAACAACAGCAATAACCATAAGTACAAGGGCGTCCATAGGCTTATCACCAATGCCATTGGTCATACCAACAGCTGTTAATATTGAATCTATGGAAAATATAAAATCAATTATGACAATTTGTACAATAGCTTTGGAGAAACTGGTAATATTTTTAGATTTTATCGCATCTTCATCATGTTGCGGCATCTCTACCTTTTCATGAATTTCCGAAGTGCTTTTATATAAAAGGAAAATACCTCCAAAAAACAGGATCAGGGCCTGGCCGCTAACCCCTATAGAGATCCAGGAGGCATTAATATAATAAAAGGGAATCTTCAAGCCAATAAGAAGAGAAACTGCAAACAGTAATATAATGCGCTGTACCATGGCCAATAATAATCCAATATTTGTGGCTTTTTTTTGATCTTTTTTGGGTAGTTTATTTGCGGCTATCGAAATAAATACAATATTGTCAATACCTAATATTATCTCTAAAAAAGTTAATGTAAGCAGCGCTACCCAGGCATCAGGGCTTGTTAAAATATCGAACATAATTACTTAATTTTTAATACTGTTCCCAAAGATTTATTTGTTTCTCCCACAATCCCATACTCAAAAGTGTAGGAGCTATCTGTTGTGGTTCGTATTTTCATGTGAATTGATTTCTCTTCGGCTATATTTCTTGGATTCAATTTCTTCACTATATATTCACAATCATTTATCCACCTTACCGAGGAGGTGTCACTCTTTCCTTCATAAAAATCGATTTCAATATTATCATACCGAACAAAAGTGGTGGTCTTTTCTTCGTTATTTATCATTGAAGTAAAAGTAAAAGTACCATTTTTAAATGCTTTGCAGTCTCTTTTAGGTTGGTAACAGGAGCTTGTGACTAAAAAAACACAAACTATAAGGTAGAGCCATTTCATATTTGCAAAATAACAAAATAGTATGAATATCTATACCGAGGATTTAATGAATTTATGAAGCCATGTTGCTATTTCTCCACATTTTTGTTAAATGCCTCAAAACGACCATCCTCATAAAAAATTATTATTTTTTTAATTGTTTTCGAATTTGAAGGATATTCAGTGGAAGATAGAGTTTTGGTAGGGTAGGGTGCATCTGTTTCTTTTGAAGCAGCCGGAAACGTGCCTTTTCCATTAAGTAGCCAATAAAGATTTACTTCTGGAAACGACTTAACAACTTTTAAAACGAATTCAAGGCTGGGTTTGTTTCTCCCTGTTAGTAAGTGGGAAATAGTAGATCTTTGGACGGCTATCTTATCCGCAAAAGCTGAAGCGGAAAGCCCATAATATTTTAATATTTTTTCTAAACGCCGTACAAATTCCTCTGTGTTCACCATTGTATAATGTCCGATTAAATAGTTTTATATTTTCTGATATATTCCTTTTATATTAATGAATTAAGCTTACATAAATAGTATATTTAAACATGTATAAATATATGATATTTAGTAATATAACTTATAATTACTATCTTGCTCCTTATTTTGTTTACAACGGTACTCATATCTCTCGGATCAACCTTCCTGAGTGTTTACAAATGTAATTAAATTTATCACATTTGTAATTGAATTTGCCTTTACATTTGTAATTAAAATTAATTCATCTGTGAATTTTTCTTCTTTAAATTATCTGGAAATAAAAGAGCTTTCTGTGTATGGAAGATATATTAGCGGTTCGCAATTTCTATCTTTTATAAAGGGGAATTCAATCCGGAATAAAATTTCTCCCCTGGGTAAATCAGTACAAAACAGACTTATTCATAAAGTAACACTAGGTAGCGGGAAAGTAAAAATCTTAATGTGGTCACAGATGCACGGCAACGAGACTACTACCACAAAGGCAGTACTGGATTTAATAAATTATTTAAATAAGGGAAATGATCTCACTGATCAAATTTTATCATCAGTTACCCTAACAATAGTTCCCGTCTTGAATCCTGATGGCGCTGCGGTTTATACCAGGGAAAATGCAAATAAGGTTGATTTAAACAGAGACGCACTGGAATTGAGTCAACCAGAAAGCCGGATACTACGAGTTCTTTATGATGAAATAAAGCCTGATTTCTGTTTTAATCTCCATGATCAGCGAACTATTTTTAGTGTGGGAAGCCTTGAGAAACCAGCCACTTTGTCGTTTTTGGCACCTGCCCATGATATTCAACGTAACGTCTCAGTCAGCAGAGGTCAAAGCATGAAAATTATTGTGGCCATATATAAAGCGCTGTCCTCTTTAATACCGGATCAGATTGGTAGATATGACGATGCTTTTAATCCCAATTGCGTAGGAGATGCATTCCAATTACTGGGAACACCCACCATATTATTTGAAGCAGGTCATTTTCCTGATGACTACAAAAGAGAACGGACAAGGGAATACTTGTTTTATGCATTAATCACGGCAATAACAGTAATTGCTAAAGCTAAAATAGAAGCATACAGTTTAAATACCTATTTTGACATTCCTGAAAATAATAAACGTTTTTTTGATTTATTAATCTTAAATGCAAATCTTATTGATAAGAAATATGACCATAATATTGGTATACTCTATAAAGAGGCATTGAATGAAGGAACCATAATGTTCAACCCCTTTATTGAAGCAACAGGTGAATTAAAAGATAGTTTCGGGCATAAATATTTTAATTGTATTGATCAAAATGATCTGGACTTCATAAAATCGGACAGAAAGCTGCATAAGCTCATTTTTTAAATTATATCACG
>NZ_JBATGR010000470.1:0-9268 GCF_049665975.1 Eudoraea sp. | reverse complement strand
ATCTGGTAGCGGTAAGTAGTATCAAACCCATCTACCAGGAAACGGCCTTCGCCATCGCTGTCTCCTACACAGGTTACTACCTTCGTAGCCTGAGCCTGGACCGCAATAGAACTAATATCAGTAATTGCAAAGACTTCGTCATAACTACACCCTTCATTATCAGTTACCCTAAAAGTATAAGTTCCCAGTCCCAGACCAGTAAAAACGGGGTTGTTCCCATTGTTAATAGCACTGATCGCCGGGGCAATAATTTCATAGGTATAAGGTGCTGCACCATCGGTAACAGCAACGGTAACCGAAGCGCTACTGGTTAAACAATCTATACTGGAAATGGTAAAGTCCATATCCGTTGGTTTGTCTAATGCATTAAAGACTATGGGTGGCAGACTTTCTACACAACCATTTGCATCCCGGATTTGAGGAGTATATGTTCCCACACCTAGATTGGAATAAACCGTGGTAGGACTAAAACCGGCACCGATACTATAATCATATGGAGGTGTTCCTCCGGCTACACCCGAAATTGTTATCTGTCCGCCGTTCTCATTTAAACAAGTTGGAATGGAATTGGGAGTTGCGGTACCTGTAATATTAGAAGGTGTACCAACTGTTTCTGTAGATGGCGGAGTTGTACAAACAAAAGAACCCTGCTGATAACGTATGATTATATCGTAACTGCCCGGCGCTAAATTGTTAAACACATTACTACCCTGGTAGTTGGTCCCGTTGTCGCTACTGAATTCAAGATTATATCCAAATCCATTGGTTATATTAACAGTAATTCGACCGTCATTAACCCCACCACAATTAGCATCCTCTGTTGTTATTGTAAAAGTAGGGGGTGGTAAATCTTCAACATCTATACTTGCCGTTTTTGTACAGCCATTGGCATCTTCAACAAGAATGTTGTATGTGCCGGCTGCAGTTACAGTAAACACGGCAGTACTTGCATAAGGTGCACTAAAACTAACACCTGCATCCAGACTGTACCTATATGGAGCTGTACCCCCTGAAGTATCGATTGTTACATCAACCGAAGCAGCGCCACAACCAAAACTATCAGATGCTGTTGCAGAAACCGCCAATGGGCTAATTCCACTTCCTATATCTATAGGATCGTTATTAATATCTAATGTTATGAGTTCATTACATTTATTAGTTTCAACCCTTACGCTATAAATACCCGGACTTACGTTGGCGAAAGTATAATTACTGGCCGAATCCGGACCAAAAGTATCTACCGTGACACCGGCTTTTATAAGCCTGTAGGTATAAAATCCCGGAACACCAGCTACCTGCACGTCTATACTTCCTAACTCTCCGCTGCACAAAATATCATTTGCCGTAACATCTACAGTTATATCGAGATCCTGTACGGTTTGGATATTTGAGGGAAACAGACAGGCACTGCCCGAAACATTCTTTAAACGAACCCATACTGTGTAATCTCCGGCTGTGGTTATATCAAAAAATGGATCATCCTGATATGGACCTACCGAATTATTAAGGCTATACTCATATCCCGCAGGGACATTGGTTACTTCTACCCTTCCTGGGTTTCCACAAATGATATCCTCATGAATGAGCTGAGGATCTAATGGGTTTAAAGAGGACTTAAAGTAGTAGTATTGTCCGCCATTTACACGAACACGAAATTCTCCTGAAGAATCCAGGTTATAGGTGGAGCCCGTACCTACAGTGTCATAACAGGTATTATTTGTGTTTGCACAATCATCAATAACCGACAATGCGCATCTGTTTGGATCTAGTTTTTGCCATTCATAACTGCTCCCACTCTGACTAAGCGTTATTGTTCGGATATCACTGGTGCCGCATAAAAAGAATTTTGCAAGGGTACTACCATCATTGGGGCAAACCACTTCTTCATTGGCCCCCTGAATAATAGTCATGAACATAGGGGCGTTCATAAAGGATTCAGTTATTGCACTTTGAAAAATGGGTTCAACTTCAGTAGTGGCAGCTGCAGATAAAGAATTAACCTCATCTTCTACAGTTGCTATTTCCGATATAAGCTCATAAATTTTGGTATTAGCTATAGCCGAAGTACCCACAATTAAAAGCGCGAGCAAAAGCACAGCATACACAAGTTGCCTTGAGTTTTTTTGGAGCATAGGTTAATTCGTGTTATGGCAAGAATATGCGTGATTTGGGATCAGTATATTCTACAGCGTAATTATTTAAACTTATAATTTCTCTTTATCTTTAGGCTTTAAAACGCCTACTTATTATTTATTTTTAACGCTGAAATATGAAAAATAGTATCAAAGCCCTTTGTTTATTCGTTGTAATGACCAATTTATCCTGTGGCCAGAAGTCAGAGAATGAGGTAAATATGCCCAGTGAAACCAGCTTTACCGCTGAATTAATAGTGGATGGACTCGAAATTCCATGGGGAATGGTGTTTTTGCCTGATGGCAGTATGCTAATTTCTGAAAAATCTGGTGAAATCATTCTTTTTAAAGATGGACAAAAATCAACAATTACTAATGGCCCTGAAGTCTATAACAGAGGACAAGGCGGTTTATTGGATATGGAGCTTCATCCGGATTATGAAAATAACGGCTGGATTTACTTGTCCTTTGCATCCGAGGAAGGGGAAGACAAAGGTGGTAACACTGCAATTATGCGTGCTAAATTTGATGGTAACTCTTTAACAGACAAAGAAATACTATATAAAGCTTCACCAAATACTACAAAAGGTCAACACTTCGGATCAAGATTGGAGTTTGATGATCAGGGTTACTTATATTTCTCCATAGGAGAACGTGGAGAACGCGACATAAATCCTCAGGATATCACCCGAGACTGTGGTAAGATTTATAGAATTTATGATGATGGAAGAATCCCGGAAGATAATCCGTTTATTAATGAATCAAATGCCAAAAAGGCCATATATACTTATGGCAACAGAAATCCTCAAGGAATGGTTAAACACCCTGAAACAGGCGCCATATGGATTCATGAACACGGACCACAGGGTGGAGATGAAATTAATATTGTAAAAAAAGGAGCTAACTATGGCTGGCCGGTAATTACCTATGGCATCAATTATAGTGGAACTCCAATAACAGATATAACTGAAAAGGAAGGAATGGAACAACCCATTCACTATTGGGTTCCTTCTATTGCACCAAGTGGCATGACGTTTGTAACTTCAGATAAATATCCCGCCTGGAAAGGCAATTTACTGGTTGGGTCTCTTGTTTTTCAATATCTCGAACGTCTGGAATTAAATGGAAATGAAGTGACTTATCGCGAAAAACTTATGGAGGATATTGGCAGGGTCAGGAATGTTCGTCAGGGCCCGGATGGCTTTATTTATGTTGCCGTTGAAGGAAAAGGTATTTACAGATTGGTTCCACAGCAATAACAACCAATCTACATTTATATCGGTATTTCCTTAATTTATTATCAAATGAAATTTATTATTTGCGGTTATCTCCTGATTGTTTCAGGTCTCACATATTTCTTAATTCAGGACAAAGAGTTGAAAGAGAGCATTCAAAGAGGTAAAGTAATCTATACCGATTTTTGTATTACCTGTCATTTAGAAACCGGAGAAGGTGTAGAGAATACCTTTCCTCCTCTGGCTAAATCAGATTATTTAATGAATAACAGGGAAGCAAGCATTAAAGGAGTAAAGTACGGGCAGCGGGGAGAACTTATGGTTAATGGTGTTACCTATAACAATACCATGATGCCGCTGGGCCTGGAAAACGAAGAAATTGTCGATGTAATGAATTATGTGCTTAATTCCTGGGGGAATTCAGGTGCAAAAATGGTCACTATAGAAGAGGTAAATACGCTCCTAAAATAAATTTATTTTTTAAGTGCGTCCAAGGCTTTTTTAACTGAACCGTATTGACTGAGTGCCTTTTGTGCCTCCTCATAATTCAAGTTCAAACCCTCCATGAGATAACGGGTGCCCCTATCCACCAATTTATTATTGCTGAGTTGCATATTTACCATCTTATTACCCTTAACCCTGCCTACTCTGATCATTAATGCTGTACTAATCATGTTCAAGGCAAGTTTCTGAGAAGTGCCGCTTTTCATCCGTGTACTCCCTGTAACAAATTCAGGGCCCACATTGATTTCTATTGGGATATCTGATAAAGTGGCCAATGGTGATCCAGGGTTGTTGGTAATCCCAGCTGTTATTACCCCATGTTTTTTTGCATCCGTAATACCTCCAAGCACGTAAGGCGTTGTACCTGAAGCTGCAATACCTATGAGGACATCTTTTTCGGAAATATCGTAAGATTTAAGGTCTAACCAGGCCTGTTTAGTATCGTCTTCGGCAAATTCCACTGCTTTTCTAATGGCAGAATCTCCTCCGGCAATTAAGCCTATGACCCTGTCATGAGGCATCCCATAGGTCGGAGGGATTTCTGAAGCATCCAAAATACCTAAACGACCGCTTGTTCCTGCTCCTATGTAAAACAAACGACCTCCAATGTAAAAACGCTCTTCAAGGGCATCGACAAGCCTTGAAATCTGAGGAATTGCCATTTTTACTGCGGCTGCCACTTTCTGATCTTCATTGTTGATGTTCTCCAGAATAGATTCGGTACTCATAAGTTCCAAATCTGTATAATCTGAAGGTGTTTCCGTAATTTTAATATAATCCGACATATTAAAGAATGTGAATATCCTGGTTTCTGTAAAGGTTAAGAAGATTATTATCTGGTGCTAATTCGGTAATCATTGTGTTAATGGAGTTAATATCACAAGTTTTATATTGGTGTTGTGAATTTAGCTTTTCAGATATGCACAAAAGTACCGATTTTTTAGATGCGTTGATAACGGCCTTCTTCATCTGAACAATTTCCCAATCAAACTCCGTTAACCCATGAATTGCATCAACATAACCGGTTCCTATAAAACTGTAGTCAAATCTGATCTCAGATAATTGATGGATGGTATAAGCGCCAATAGATATTTGAGCATCTCTGGAAATTTCTCCTCCTATAAAAATTACTTTAATATCAGGATGGGATAGTAATTGCCAGGCCACAGGTAGACTTAATGTAAAACAAGTTAGCTTAAGTTGAGGAGGAATTAAACGAACAAGTTCCAGACATGTTGTACCCCCATCAATGAATATTACACTTCCTTCACGGATAAGGCCAATAGCCTTTCGGGCAATAGTTATCTTTTCCTCCAGGGCATAAATGTTTGCATTGCTACTCGCCAAACCAGTAAAGCCGAGAGATATTGCACCGCCATGCACTTTCCTTAATTTATTCACTGCATCCAGTTCTTTTACATCTCTTCTTGCAGTATCTATAGATACATTTAGTTTCTCTGCTATATCTGTTAACAATATGCGATTGTGAAGCTCTACTTCATTTAATATGGCCAGCTGACGCTCTTCCTTTAACATAAAACGAATCCTATTAATTATTGTTTACAAAGATAATCAAATATTTTAACTTGCTGTTTTTTACTGTTTTTAAGATTATAAAATTTATATAAAAGCATTTATTTGCATTTTATATTGCATATTACTGCATAATTTGATTTATTTATCTATCTTTGCATCAAAGAATCTAAGCAGCTAAGATGGCACAGACACTTACAAAACCAAGCGCAATGAACTTTCCAACCGACGAAGAGTCCCGGAAATTTGAAAAAATTAACACCTTCATTCATGAAAGTTCTGAACAGGCATCCTTTTTTGTTGCCAACGAGATTGCAGAACTGATCAGACAGCGACAAAAGCAAGGGAAAAATGTGGTATTAGGATTAGCGACAGGTTCCTCTCCTACCAAGATGTATGAATTCCTGGTAAAATTTCATAAAGAAGAGGGCCTTAGTTTTAAAAATGTAATCACGTTCAACCTGGATGAATACTTCCCCATGGAATCCGATTCTATTCATAGTTACGTTCGCTTTATGAACGAACATTTGTTTGATCATATTGATATCAAAAAAAGTAATATCAATATCCCGGATGGCACCTTAGATAAGGAAGATGTACGGGAATTCTGTGTTAACTATGAGAAAAAAATTATGGATGCTGGTGGTATTGACATCCAAATTCTTGGGATTGGCCGAACCGGACACATAGGTTTTAATGAGCCAGGTTCATCCCTGACTAGTAAAACAAGAATCGTAAGACTTGACAGGGTAACACGATTAGATGCCGCAAGCGATTTTTTCGGATTGGAAAATGTTCCGATCAAAGCCATTACCATGGGTGTTGGTACAATTATGGATGCAAAGCGAATAATTTTGATGGCTTGGGGAGAAGGGAAAGCAAATGTCATTAGGCAAGCGGTTGAAGGACCAATAAAAGAATCTGTGCCGGCAACTTTTCTTCAGCATCATGACTCATGTGATTTCATAATTGACCATGCAGCGGCTTCTTCACTTTCAAGGATTTGCACACCATGGCTGGTAAGCGAATGTGATTGGAATGAGAAGCTAATTAAGGGGGCGACCATCTGGCTTTCTGAAAAACTCAATAAAGCAATCCTAAAATTAACCAATGAAGACTATAATGAACATGGAATGGGGAATTTAGTTGCTGAAATAGGATCTGCGGAACATATTAACCTAATTGTTTTCAATCAATTGCAGCGAACTATTACAGGCTGGCCCGGTGGTAAACCAAATGCCGATGATAGTCAAAGACCTGAAAGAAAAGATCCATACCCAAAAACTTCTCTAATTTTTAGTCCCCATCCGGATGATGATGTCATTTCCATGGGAGGTACACTTTTAAGGTTAGTGGATCAGGGTCATGAAGTTCATGTAGCCTACCAGACTTCCGGTAATATAGCCGTTTTTGATGATGAAGTAATCCGCTTTCTCGATTTCGCAACGGATGTAGAACAAGACAATGAGGCCCTGTCAGAGCAAGTTAAAGAAGTGAGGGCATTTCTTAAAAACAAGAGGCCCGGCCAGGTAGACAGTCCGGAAATTCAGAAATTTAAAGGCCTGATTAGAAAAGGAGAAGCGCTTGCTGCATGCAGATATTGCCGTGTAGATGAAAAGAATGCCCACTTTCAAAACCTTCCTTTTTATGAAACAGGAACGGTTAAAAAGAAACCTTATTCTGAAGAAGATGTTCAGATAACTTATGATTTGCTTAAAAAAGTAAAACCCCACCAGATATTTGCAGCAGGAGATCTTTCAGATCCACATGGCACTCACCGTGTATGTCTCCAGATTATTTACAGCGCCTTAGACAGGTTAGTAAAGGAAAAAGCAGAATGGATAAATGATTGCTATGTTTGGCTTTATAGAGGTGCATGGCAGGAATGGGATATTGCAGACATGGAAATGACCGTACCTATCGGCCCAATGGAAATGGAACGCAAAAAGAGTGCTATTTTTAAGCATCAATCCCAAAAAGACAGTGCTATGTTCCCTGGAAACGATCAAAGGGAATTCTGGCAAAGAGCGGAACAACGCAATACAGAAACTGCCAAAAAGTACAACGCATTGGGAATGGCAGAATACGAGGCCATGGAGGGGTTTGTACGTTATAAATTCAATTTATAATCTTGGGCTTAATCAGCCCTGTTTTTGTGAATCAACTATGGCAGAGGCAGGGAATTACATGCAATTGATGCTAAAAAAAGTTGGAGTATTTATTTTACTATCACTGTCATCTTGCAGCCTGATTAAACATAATGGCGCAATACCGAAAACGGAATTTCGCGCAGTTTGGATTGCTACGGTAGTCAATATTGACTGGCCACAAAGGGGTGGAGACCCTTGGGAAAAGCAAAAAAAAGAATACCTGGACATTCTCAATTTTTACAAAGCATTAAATTTTAATGCTGTTGTCTTACAAATTCGCACTGCAGGTGACGCTTTTTACAAATCGGATCTTGCACCCTGGTCACGTTTTTTAAGCGGAGAAGAAGGCTCTGCCCCGGAAACAGATCAAAATCCCTTGAAATGGCTCATACGAGAGGCCCATATTCGAGGTTTTGAATTTCATGCCTGGCTTAACCCATATAGAGCTACATTTGATCTTAATACTGATGTCCTTTCGGAATCTCATGATTACTATAAGCATCCGGATTGGATCGTTAAATACGGTAAAAAGCAGTATTATAATCCCGGATTACCTGAGGTGCAGAAACATATGGTTTCCATTATTGAAGAAGTGGTTAGCCAATACGATATAGACGCTATTCATTTTGATGACTATTTCTATCCTTACACCATTAATAATGAAGTATTTGATGATTCATTGACTTATCTAACCCATAATCCAGCTGAACTATCTCAGGAAGATTGGCGGAGAAGCAATATTGATACACTGGTCAAACAGGTCCATCAAGTAATAAAAGAACAAAAACCCTGGGTACAATTCGGTATAAGTCCGTTTGGAGTTTGGAAGAACATAGCTACCGACCCAAAGGGATCAGATACCAAAGCCGGGCAAACTACTTATGAAGACCTCTTTGCCGATCCCCTACTATGGATGGAAAACGGGTGGATAGATTATTTAGTTCCTCAGATATACTGGAGTTTAAAGTTACCGGTAGCATCCCATCGCATCCTCATTGACTGGTGGGCGGAAAATCAACAAAATTCGAATCTTTATATAGGCAATGGCGCTTATAAAGTAAGAAATAATAGTGACAAAGCCTGGGATAAGATGAAGGAATTACCAAAACAATTGCAGTTGGCAAGAAAAACAGCAGCGGTTCAGGGTAATGTGTTTTTTAGTGCCAGATCACTCATGAAAGGAAATGAGGACGTCGTAAATTATATCAAAAACAAACTATACTCCTATCCCTCCTTTACACCCGTTTCACCATTGATTATTAACAAGGGACAACCTTTACCAGAGTTAGATAATATGATTGATAAAGACAATTATCTAAAATTTACATTCAACTTTTTTAATAAAGAGAATATCCGGTTTGCCAACATTTATGAAATAAAAAAATCTAAAAAACTACCGGTCTGCGGACCAAAAAATATTATCACCCAAATATTCGTGGATAACTGTAACTCCTTTAACCTCGGAAAAGGATTAATTAACCAAAGAAAAAATATTGCGGTCACCTTTACCGATAAGTTTAGAAAAGAAAGTGAACCAATTGTCATACATTTAAGTGAAATAAACTCGCATGATACAAAAAAATAAACGTGCCTGGGTCTGGATCCCGGTGCTCTATTTTACCCAAGGTCTCCCTTTTGTGTTAGTGGTTACGGTATCCGTTATTATGTACAAAAAACTGGGTATCAGCAATGCTGATATTGGTCTGTATACCAG
>NZ_JBATGR010000469.1:0-6096 GCF_049665975.1 Eudoraea sp. | reverse complement strand
ACCCCATCTTATGTTTATCCCATGGTGCAATGGCTTAATAAAGGTGCCTTGATATTACGTCCAAATTACAGAGGATCTGCGGGTTACGGCGAAGCGTTCAGGTCCTTAAATGTTAAGAATTTAGGCGTCGGAGATGCCTGGGATGTGTTATCTGGTGTTGCAGCCTTAGAAGACAAAGGGATAATAAACGGAAATAAAGTAGGTGCTATGGGATGGAGCCAGGGTGGCTACATCTCTGCTTTTTTAACCACCAACTCAACCAAATTTAAGGCTATTTCTGTGGGTGCTGGGATTTCTAACTGGATGACGTATTATGTAAATACAGATATTCACCCGTTTACCAGACAATATTTAAAAGGTACACCATGGAGTGATAAAGAAATCTATGAGAAAACCTCGCCTATGACCAATATTAATAATGCTTCAACACCAACACTGATACAACATGGTGAATTCGACAAAAGAGTACCGGTAGCAAATGCATTTGAATTGTTCCAAGGTCTTCAGGACAAAGGTGTAGAAACCGAGTTAATTATTTATAAAGGGTTTGGGCATGGCATAAATAAACCTAAAGAAAGGCTCGCGGCTACATGGCACAATTGGAAATGGTTTGGTAAATACATTTGGGGTGAGGAGATTGAAATACCTGAAGAATAAAGAGAAGTTCAAAATTAGCAATAATTGTACTCGCCAGATATTAATCCTCTCATTGACTATTTCGATGTCAATAATAAATTTTTCAAGAGGACAAAATTTGAAGGACACTATCTCATGCCTTTATTCGTAATAATTAAGTATATTTCTGCTAAAGTAAATTCAGTAGAATTTATGACTATTCTAAAATCTGAAAATTTTAAATCCCTAAATATATATTAAACGATGAGCTATTATTTTAATACCCTTTTAAAAGGAAAAAGCTTTGAAGAAGCGATCGAACTGGTTACCGAAGAACTTAAAAAAGAAGGTTTCGGAGTACTTACCGAAATCGATGTGAAAGAAACATTAAAAAACAAAATCGATGTTGATTTCAAGAAATACAAGATTTTGGGTGCCTGTAATCCTCATTTCGCACATAAGGCATTAAAAAGTGAAGATAAAATTGGTGTTTTTCTACCTTGCAATGTAATTGTTGAAGAACATGAAAATGGGCAAGTTGAAGTTTCAGCTGTAGACCCAATTGCATCTATGAGCCCTGTTAAAAATGATGCTTTAGGCAGTCTGGCCATGGAGGTTCAGGAAAAGCTTAAAAAGGTGATAGAAAACCTCAATACTTAAAGATAACATTAAAGCATAAATCATATGATAAAATGTCTTAAAAACCTGCCAGGAGCATATCTAACCTTAATCGTTGTATTCTATATCCTGGGTATTCAAAACGGCTATTCCCAGGATACTCCTGAATGGATTACAGAAAGTAATAAACATACCGAAAAACTACTTGATGTAATTGCAAAGAATAATCCGGAATCTGCGGCCAGACTCGGAGTTGACGGATTAGATGACCAAATTTCTGATCTCTCAGAAGGATTTAATGAACGCGTGCTTTTAGATTTAAACCAGGTAAAAGAATATTTAAAATCCCAATTAGCGCAAACTGAGAACGAATTGGTTAAGCAAGATCTGCTCATCTTAATAGAAAGTACAGAAAACGAGATTGAAGAAATTCAATTAACTGAAACCAATTTACTACCCTATTACAATGCTACAAGTAGGATTTATAGCGGAATCCGTGGTTTATTGGAAGAGCGCATTCCTGCGGAGCGCAGACAGGCGGCCCTGGTACGTTTAAAAAAATATGTTGGAAGCGAAAAAGGTTATGTACCCTTAACAAACCTGGCTCGCGAAGAAATGGAAAGGGAATGGAATAAAAATAAAAATAGAATTCCGCCCTATAAAGAAGAGGTTGAACGCGACTTGAAAACAAGTGGTGAATACATTAAAGAAATTGAAGACCTTTTTATAAAATACAAGATCAAAGGGTTTGAAAAAGATTATAAAAAGTTGGTTTCCCAATTGGAAAATTACCACACTTATATTCGGGAGGAGGTTTTACCAAAAACACGAACAGACTTTAAACTTCCTTTGGCCATCTATTCATTTAACTTAAGGGAATATGGAGTAGATATGCCCATAGAAGAATTACAGCGGAGAGCTATGGTGGCATTTAAAGAATTACAGACGCAATTGCAGGTGTTGGGTAAAGTTATCGCGGAAAAACATAACTATCCGTCTAATGATTACAGGGATGTTCTTCGTGCTATGAAAAAAGAACAACTGGATAGCGCAAACATTTTAACGGTATACAGACAACAGATCAAAGAGATTGAGGCAATTATAAAAGACGAACAAATATTGACTTTACCAGATCGGGAAATGGTAATTCGTTTGGCTTCCCCTGCCGAAAGTGCTGCTGCTCCTGCCCCCTTTATGAGTCCGCCGCGTCTTATTGGGAATACTGGTGAATACGGCGAATTTGTATTGCCCTTAAAAGCAACAGGGGGTTCTGATGGGAGTTCCTTGCAAATTGATGATTTCACCCATTTGGCCGCTTCCTGGCCTCTGACTGCCCATGAGGGTCGTCCCGGTCACGAATTACAGTTTACAGCCATGGTGGAAAGAGGTGTCTCTCAGGCACGGGTAATTTTTGCTGCAAATAGTGTAAATATAGAAGGTTGGGCCCTGTATTCAGAAGAGATTATACAACCTTTTTTACCCGTTGAAGGGCAGTTTATGACACTGTGGAGCAGATTGGTCCGCTCTGGTCGCGCTTTTCTTGATCCGGGATTAAATTTGGGAACAATTACACCAGAGGATGCAAGATATATCTTAAGTCACGAGATTGTACTTTCTGAGGCTTTGGTAAGATCGGAGCTAGAACGGTATCAGTTTAGGGCACCGGGCCAGGCTACTTCCTATTTCAATGGGTATTTAAGATTAATGGAACTAAGAGCCGAAACTGAACTAATTTTAGGTGAAAAGTTCGATCAGCTGGCTTTTCACGATTTTGTATTAGGGCAGGGACTACTTCCACCCAAATTAATTAAAAAAGCAGTGTTGGAGGAATTTATTCCAGCCTATAAATAGGTCTAAGTATGATAAAAAAACATACATTCATTAGGGTTCAATATAATATTAAATAGAAGCTTTTATTCATGACAGAACCCATTGTATCTTCTATTTGGCTATATAATAATTTGGAAGATCCCGATTTAATAGTTTTAGATGCCAGTCCAAAAATCGGAAAAACTGATTTCAAAAACATCGGTATCAAAGGGGCCAGAAAGTTTGATCTGCAAAATGAGTTTAGTGATACATCAAGTGAACTTCCCAACACCCTTCCAAGTCCGAAACAATTTGAAAACAGCTGCAAAAAACTGGGGATAACTAATTCAAGTAAAATTGTGGTATATGACAATCTTGGGATTTACATAAGTCCCAGGGTTTGGTGGATGTTCAAAGTAATGGGGCACCAAAATATAGCTGTACTTAATGGTGGCCTGCCCGAATGGATACGTCGGGGTTATGAGACCCTACAACACAAACAAAATAATATTAAACCAGGTAATTTTGAGGCAAAATTTCAACCCGAAATGGTTAAGGATTATGATTTTGTATTGTCCAATATAAGCTCACAAGAGTCCATCTTAATTGATGCGCGTTCCAGGGGTCGATTTAAAGGGATAGCTCCGGAACCGCGTGAAGGTTTACCAAGCGGGCATATACCAGCCTCTTTAAATTTACCTTACACGGAGGTATTGGAACACGGAAAGTATAAATCTAAAGAAGCACTTGAAGCTATTTTCAATAAACTTGATGTTAATGAAAAACCCCTGGTTTTCAGTTGTGGTTCAGGAGTTACCGCTTGTATTATATTACTAGCAAGTGAGTTTGTATTAAAGAATGATAAATCTGTTTATGATGGTTCATGGACAGAATGGGCCCAAATTAAAAATAAATGAAAAAACTGATTTATCTTTTACTGGCTTGTGTATGCTCATGCAGTCCTTCCCCGGATAAAAAAACAGCTGTCAATATATCTGAACAGATTGAGCCAACACAAACTTCTTTAATAGTTCTTGGTAATGTACAAGACGCCGGTTCACCACACATTGCCTGTAAAAAGGAATGTTGCCGCGCACTCTTCCAAAACCCCGATGACAGCAGAAAAGTGGTCTCTTTAGGCGTTGTTGATCCTGAAAATAACAGAAAATATCTGTTTGAGGCAACTCCTGATATGCCGGAACAACTGAAAATATTAAAGAACTACGTCCCAAAAAACACAAACGAGATAGTTGATGGTATTTTTCTGACACATGCTCATATTGGGCATTATACAGGCCTGATGTATCTTGGAACAGAAGCCATGGGTGCTTCAAATGTCAATGTGTTTGCAATGCCTGTTATGGATACCTATTTAAGGATTAACGGTCCCTGGAGTCAGCTGGTTGAGAATCAGAATATTTCCCTGCAATCTTTGAATAATAAACAGGAAATCTCGCTTACTCCAAATTTAAGCGTAATCCCTTTTCTTGTGCCACATAGGGATGAATATTCAGAAACTGTAGGCTACAAGATAATCGGCCCCAATAAAACGGTTCTTTTTATCCCGGATATTGACAAGTGGTACAAATGGGACACGAATATTGTCGATGAAATAAAGGCGGCAGACTATGCATTTCTCGATGCCGGATTTTTTAGTGAAAAGGAAATAGATAACAGGGATATTTCAGAGATTCCACACCCAACCGTATTGGAGAGCATGGAACTTTTTAATAAATTACCTGCTCATGAAAAAAACAAAATTTGGTTTATCCATATGAATCATACTAATCCACTACTCAACCCAAATAGCGCAGAATCTAAAGAGGTGTTGTCAAGAGGGTATCATATAGCCCGATTTAAAGAAATATTTCCACTATAGAAAGGTTCAGTCCTCCTGAGTTATGGAAATCACATAAATTATATTTAATACTTTGGGAGCCAATTTTTGGGAGCACCGAGGCTCTATACTGTTACCTTTCCAGCTGCGAAAACTTACTTCTTAATCAACCTGCATAAGTGATTTTCCTATTGGAATAGACTTCAGATTAAGGTGGCTGAACTGGAAAAATTTAAAGTCTTTAGTCCAAATATTGAAAGACCTAAAAAGTCCCTTTTCTGTTTAAACTTTAGGGCGGAAAAGGTCAAAAATATAGTGCAAATTTCGTAACTTTATTGCGCTTTTAAAACCTAATTATTATGTGCAGATTTGTAGCCTATTTAGGGAGTCCAATAATCGTTGAAGATATACTAGTTAAGCCGGAAAATTCATTGGTACATCAAAGTTATGACGCTGAAGAATCTATTATGACAGTAAATGGAGATGGTTTTGGCTTAGGTTGGTATTATAAAGATATTCAGGAAGAACCCGGATTGTATAAATCGGTGTTACCAGCGTGGAATGATCAAAATTTATTGAACAATGCCTCCATCATTAAAACTACTTGTTTTTTGGCGCATATTAGAGCGGCCACGACTGGTGGTGTTTCACAGGAAAATTGTCATCCTTTTAAATACAACGAACATTTAATGATGCACAATGGGGGTATACAAGATTTTGAGAAAATAAAACTCGACTTAGTATCTCTTTTAGATGAAGAAGCGTTTTTATGGATTCAAGGACAGAGCGACACCCAATATATTTTGGCTTTATTCATGACGAATTTCAGGAAAATGGGTATTGAAAAACCCGCAACTCCAGAAGAATTAGTTAACTGCTTCAACAAGACCTTTAGCGATATAGAAAATTTAAAACAAAGCAAGGGAATAAATAGCACATCCAATTATAATATAGTGCTGTCAAACGGTCATCGAATGATCGCTACACGCTATAGCACTGATGCCTCTTCGGACAATCGTTCCCTTCATTTTGCAGAAAAGATCGCTTGCAGTTTTAATGATGAAACTGGAGATCTTGAAATAGAAGAGGATATCGTTAAAAGAAGTGCCGCATTAATTTCGTCGGAAATGTTGACAGATGACAGGAATTTATGGAAAGAGATCCCTACCAACCATGCCGTATTTATTGACAGTGATATGCAAGTATCTCTACATAAA
>NZ_JBATGR010000468.1:0-2623 GCF_049665975.1 Eudoraea sp. | reverse complement strand
GGTTATTGGTTGGAGGCATTCAAAATTTAAAGGTCTGGTTTCTAAAAAACCATAAATATCATCAGCTCCCATTCCTTCTGAACGATTAGATGCAAAATAACCTTTTTTATTATCGTAATTAACTATATACGAAAAATCATCCCTGTTACTATTCACAGGCTCCCCTACATTTAATACAGGTTTTGAATAATCGCCAAACCTAATTTTAGCAGCAAAAATATCCAAGCCCCCGAGACCTGGATGGCCATCTGAAGAGAAATAAAGAACATTCTCACTGCTAACAAACGGGAATGTTTCCCTGGATTCGGTATTTATCGGGGTTCCCAGATTTATTGGTGAACCAAAAGTGCCATCCTCATTTATAGTAACTTTATAAATATCGGATTCTCCCTTAGAATCTGGCATATCTGAAGCAAAATAAAGCGTTTTTTCGTCAGGACTTAGAGCTGGATGTGCAACTGAATAGTTGTCGCTGTTAAAGGGCAGTTCTTCCAGGTTTGACCATTCGCCATCCTTCGAGTTAATTCTAAAAATCTTTAATCTTATTATGCCCTCTTCGTCTTTAGTAGATTTGCCATCAAAAAAGTTATTCCGAGTAAAATATATGGTATTGCCATCTTTTGTAGCTACAGAAGTAGATTCATGAAGTCTGGAATTTATCATATTCATCTTTACTACCAGGTTATTTGAACTACTGTCCGCATTAACCTTATAAATATCCAGAAAATCTTTAGAATTCCACGTATGTCTATATCTGGCAAGATTACCAGTATCGCGGTCCGATGAGAATATCAAACCTTCTTTATAAAACGCAGGGGCAAAATCTGAATATTTGGAATTGTACTCAAAAAGTTCAATATCATAACGACCCGAATTCCTGGCAATTTCTTCCTTATAATCCTTTGATGTTTTAAGTATTTTTGAACGCAAATCATTAGACGTCATATCCGCGAAGCGAGCCAAGATAGAATCTGAATTCGTATAGTCACCAAGAGTTTTAAGTGTTTGGCCGTATCTAAAAAAATACTCTGGTCCTACTTCGGAACCATAGGTTTCAATAAGTTGTTTATAAATCTTTTCGGCCTCTTCATAATTTGCATTAAAATAATATGAATTTCCTAATTTCTCTAATAGATCACTTGTCACAAAACCCTTATCCAGTACTTTCTTATATATATCAATGGCGGGATTAAATGAATATTCTGCATACTTCTTATTTCCCTTGATTACCCGTTTTTCCTGGGCAAAGGTCATTGTCAGTAGAAATACCGTCAGGAGAGAGGTTAAGAGTATTTTATTTGACATTTAACTAAATTTTAAAAGAATCGAGGTGATACTAAACGCTGAAATGATTTGGCTAATTCGAATCTTAGGAAGATTTCAAATGACCCATCATTAAATTGAGTACTTCCTAATTCTGTAGTTTCCTTATCATAAGCAAGACCGAGCATTAGCTGATCTGATAATTGAAATCCTATTAATGCACTAAATGCAGCATCCCATCTGTATGCCACACCAAAGGAGAACTTTTCATTTAGTAAAAAACTTGCTGAAAGATCTATTTGCAATGGGGCTCCACCAACCAATTTAGTTAATAAAGCTGGTTTAAACTTTAATTGACTGTTTAGGTCAAGTACAAGCCCGGTAATTAAATAGAAGTTTATCTTTTCTCTGGATAGGAATTGTACACTATTGGAATCTCGTTGGGAATTATCAAAATAATCTGACGCAACTAATCTTGGGGTTGAAACCCCCAAATAAAATTTATTGGTATGATAATATACTCCCAAACCAAAGTTAGGGGAGAATTTGTTATCTATATTATCCCCTGAAATAGGTTCATTGTCAAAATTATTAAGCCCGTTAAAATCCAGATTTAATAAACTACCCCCAAAATTCAGACCAAAAGATAATTTCCCTTCGGATGATACATCAATGGTATAAGACACTACTGCATCCAAATAGGTTTCCTGAACTACACCATCGCCAATATTATCATTTATAATGGATACACCATAGCCCAGTTTACTATTCCTAATAGGTGAGTGAAGGTTTAATGTAAAAGTTTTCGGTGAACCGTCAAGGCCAACCCACTGAGATCTGTATAAACCAGCAATACTAAGTTGTCCTCTTGAACCGGCATACGCGGGATTTACGCTCATAGTATTATACATATATTGTGTATACTGCGCATCTTGCTGAGCTAATAAACCTCCAATCGTGGTAATAATCAGTATTAGAGAAACAAAGTGGTGCTTGTTAATTATCATATACTTTACCATGTATTATTTACTTATGTAGAGATAACCTGTTTTGGAAATAATTTCCTGCTCCTTTTCGTATTCAAAGATATAGAAATATACGCCAGCGGGCAGATATTCTTCAGCATTGATCGTTGATCTGCCTCTTGATCTGCCATCAAAAATATTATTTTGGTTATTATAGTTACTTCCTTCGTAAACCGCTATACCCCATCTATTAAATATTTTCAGAGAATTATTTAATGCATTTTCTACTCCGTCGATAAATAAGAAATCATTTCTGCCATCATTATTTGGCGTTACTAATTGATTGACTTCAATTTAACCTGAAATTGTCTCTGAAACCAACACCACAACTGTGG
>NZ_JBATGR010000467.1:0-2273 GCF_049665975.1 Eudoraea sp. | reverse complement strand
GACAGGCAGCTTCGCTCCGCAACATTAGGTCGCGTAGCTTCCTCCTCCTTCACCTTTGCCAAGGCTTCGGTGAATACGGACGGACAGGCGCTTCGCTCCGCAACACAAGGTCGCGTAGCTCAGCTGGATAGAGCATCTGCCTTCTAAGCAGACGGTCACAGGTTCGAATCCTGTCGCGATCACTTAAAGCAGAAAGTCCATTACGCGAGTAATGGATTTTTTTATTTTAAGAAATGTCAAAAGCCACAGGGTTTTGTAAATGTATTGAAATGAAAAAACAACTGCATCAGCAGTTGGCCTTTCTATTTTCACATGGGGTTGCAAAGGAAAACCGAATGTAATGAGGTAATCCTAGTGCCATCACGACACTTAAGAAACCATACTCTTAGAGTATGGTTCTTTGTTTTATGGAGAAATTGAGCTGGCTCAAAATTTCAGAATAAAACTAAGAATTAGGGCGATAGCCCATGGTTTGTTATTTGCAACATTGAGAGTCAAGGAAAACCGAATGTAATGAGGTAATCCTAGTGCCATCACATCATTCAAGAAACCACGCGCAGAGCGTGGTTTTGTATTTCCGGATAGGATGAAAGCGATTAGCTTTTAGAACGGTCTGGAAATGCAAAACACGATAGCGATAGCTATCTGGTTTCATATTTCTCAAAATACTATAGATTTGCTTTCCCAGGAAAAAAATATTAACCATTTAAAACGTTTGAATTCAGATGGCTGAAAAAAAAATAAAATTTGTCCTTGCACCAGATAAATTTAAGGGTTCTCTGAACGGATTTGAAATCTGTGATGCCATGGAAACAGGTTTAAGAAAGGTTTTCAAGGATGCTACGATACTAAAAATGCCCTTGGCAGACGGGGGCGATGGTACTATTGATGTAGTAAGACACTACCTAAAAGCGGATACCATAAAACTGACAGTAAACAATCCCTTTCTCAAACCTGTTGAAGCATCCTATCTATACTCAGAAGATACAGAAATTGCGTATATAGAGATGGCCGAGGCTTCTGGATTGAAACTATTAAAGGATAGCGAAAAAAATTGCATGTCGACCTCTACTTTGGGCACAGGAGAATTAATATTGGACGGCATTAAGAGGGGGGCAAAAGAGATTATTTTGGGCATAGGGGGCAGTGCTACTAATGATGCCGGTATAGGTATGGCCGTGGCTTTAGGGTTTAAATTTTTAGATAAGAATGATAGACCACTTCTGCCCATCGGCAGCAATCTAATCCACCTTAGAAAAATTGATTCCTCGGGAGTAGATGTCCGAATCAAAAACGTTAAGGTTAAAGTGGCCTGCGATGTAACCAATCCGTTTTATGGCAAAGAAGGAGCTGCTTATGTGTACGCCGAACAAAAAGGAGCCTCCCGAAACGATATAGCCCTTTTGGACGATGGCTTGAAAAATTTGGCAAAAGTTATTACCGAACAGTTCGAAACAGATGTGCAGAAAATTCCTGGTGCGGGTGCTGCGGGAGGTCTGGGCGCAGGCACCGCTATTTTTCTAAACGCCACCTTGACCTCCGGAATAGAATTGATCAAAGAAATGGCCGACTTTGACGCTCAAATTAAAGATGCGGATTGGATTATTACCGGAGAGGGTAAACTAGACGGGCAGACCTTGGCGGGTAAGACTATCAATGGGGTAATGGCATCTGCAAAAAAAAATCGTATTCCCGTGGCGGCATTTTGCGGGGCTGTGGACATTTCTATTGCCAGCCAGGAAGAATTGGGCCTGGACTACGCCGTTTCTATCGTACAGGGCGTTTCAAGTTTGGATGAAGCACTGCTTTCCAGCTATGATAATCTGGTGCAAGGCACTTACAACTTCGCTAAAGTTTTAAAAATAAAATAATTGGCAAAGCTATGCCGCGAAACATAGGTAGTTCATTTCTATTCAAGACCATATAATCCTACAATTTTTTTCAAAACCCCTATTACAACGTTATCGTTCCCAGGAAATTTCACGTTCCTGTATAGCTTTATCAAGTCTTTTGATTACCGGAAAGATATAATGGCCCCTGGATTTTCCAACGAGATAAATACGTAAGATTTCAGCAAGCTGATTAGTAATTTTATTTCAAACAATATGCCAACACATTAAAATTGTCAAATTCAGATACACGCTACTTTCAACAGATTTCTTACCAAAATATTAAGAATATTTTTTGTTTAATCATATATGCTAATAATTAAACATTTTGTATCTTTGTTTAAGTATTTTTGGAAATAGATATTACATTGTTTCTTCCAGAAA
>NZ_JBATGR010000466.1:0-2263 GCF_049665975.1 Eudoraea sp. | reverse complement strand
GGTATTTATAGAGTACACTATAAAGATTTAAACTAAAAACTAAAAACTAAATATTAAACATTAAAATTTATCGGCAGCTATATTGCAGGTATTAAACCAAAAATTAAAACTTACATTTTATGAAAATTATTAAAATTTATGCTATTGCTTTATTCTTTTGTACATTTTTAACCTATCCTTTGTTAGCGCAGGATGTTGATAGTACCATAGAACCAAGAGAAAGATTAAGTCTTGCAACCATGCAGGGAACGGTAACAGATATTGCTAAGGAAACCCGCGATGTTACCCTCAAAGGACCCGATGGTGAACTGGCTACCATTACGGCCGGCCCGGAAATTAAAAGGTTTGATGAAATTTCGGTTGGAGATATAATCACTTTTGACTTTTATACCTATTTAAAGGCTGAGTTTCGAGCACCGACTTCTGCAGAATTGGCAGAACCATTTGTTGTTTTAGAAGGGGAAGGTAAAGCTCCGGAAGGGGAAGCTCCGGCAGGCGCAGTTGGAGAAATGGTTAAAGCTGTTGTAACCATTGAAGTTCTTAACAGACCGCAGATGTTTGCTGTTGTAGAAGGTCCTAACGGAAACTATTTAACTATCCCTATGAAGGATGCTGCCTTTATGGAAAAACTGAACATAGGACAAGTAGTAATAATGACCTATGCAGAGGCCGTAGCCGTTTCTTTGACGAAAGTTGAATAAACGAATTCATTTAAAAAAGTCCTGGAAATAATTAAGGGGGAGTGGTTTACACTCCCTTTTTTTATTTTGTCCATTAATTTTATATTATATCCTGAATGGGAATTTAGATTTAATTTATACAAATTCAAGATTTTTTTCCCAATTATATAATGTAACTTGTACTGTAGAATTTTCTGATATACATTTTTATTTGGAAGTTGAATTCTGCCCTCGGAAGTATTATGGCTTCTATCCGGTAATGTATAAATTTCAATTTTATTCTTAACCAATCAACTAAGAGGGAAAATGCGCTTTAATATCCTTGTTATTTTATTAGTTCTTTCCCCTGCAATATTTAATTGCGGATTTGCTCAGGAGCTTGAACCACGAGCCCTTACCAATTTACCTAAAAAGTTTAATTTTGTTGGACTAGCTTATGCTTATGCCTCCGGAAACACACTTCTGGATCCCTCTTTGCCATTGGAAGACTTTAATGGCAGAATAAATACGATAATCCTGGCCTATGTACGAAGTGTAAATTTCTTTGGGAAATCGGGAAAGGTGGATGTCTTACTACCCTTTGCTGGAGGAGATTTTACTGGTATTTTTGCAAACACTTCTTTTGAAGATTCGTATACCGGATTTGGAGATATAAGGATAAGGGCATCTGTTAATCTCACTGGCGCCCCCTCTCTTAGCGCTAAAGATTTTTCAGAGTATAAGCAAAAAACCATTACAGGATTGACGCTTCAGCTAATAATACCAACCGGGAATTATAAAAAGGAACAACTTCCAAACTTAGGTTCCAACCGATGGAGCCTTAAGGCACTTTATGGTCTTTCTCATAATACGGATAATTGGGTTTTGGAGGCCTATGTGGGCGCCTGGCTTTTTTCAGATAATAAACAGTTTCTGGGAGATAATACCTTGTCTCAATCTGCTCTGTGGGTGGCCAAGGGAAATATTATTAGGTCCTTTAAGAAAAAAGGGATGTGGCTTGCTTTCTCCATGGGTTACGGTTATGGTGCTGACACTTATATAAATGATATAAAAAGAGACGCCACTATTTCTCAGCTTAGGCTGGGCTTAACCTATGCCTTACCTATAAACCCCAGTCATGCTTTAAAGTTTTCTGTGGCTTCAGGAATCCGATTTAAACAAGGCGGTGATTTTGACGCATTTAGTGTATCGTATGTGTACGCATGGTTGGATAAGTCACCTAATAAGAAGAAAGATAAATAAGGATTAAAATAGTCTTCTTCATAGACTAACGTCATGTCGCGGCCCTTTCCAATGTACTATATTTATAAATTGTACCTGTTATAATTAATTGTGCCTTAATGATCACAAAATCATTTCTAATTAAAATTCTCAAAAGAATATTGATGGCGGCGGGCATACTTATAGTCCTATGCATTTTTTTAGGATTCCTGTTCTATGAGGATGGGAAGAATTGGGTTTTGGAAGAAATTGATCAATATATATCAGAAGTCCAGTCGGGAGATTTGGAAATTGAAGAAGTGGAACTGGCCCTTTTTAAACATCTTCCAAATATCACAGTTCAACTTAGTAATATCGAGTAT
>NZ_JBATGR010000465.1:0-8900 GCF_049665975.1 Eudoraea sp. | reverse complement strand
TTTTGCTGTTTTAATTGTTCTACAATATAGTCCGATGCTCGCCATGACAAGGCCAGGATGGTCCAGGTACAGTTTTTATCTCCCTGGGAAACAAAAGGGCCGGCATCAGTTATAAAAACATTATTTACATCGTGTAACTGTTGAAATTTATTTACCACCGACTTCTTTGGGTCATCGCCCATTCTGGTAGTTCCTACTTCGTGAATAATTCTACCAGGAGCCAAAAGGCCATAATCTTCTTCTTTTGAAGGTGTATCACCCAGAACTTCTCCTCCCATATTGTGGATGAGCTCTTCAAAAGTAGACTGCATATGTCTCGCCTGATTTCTTTCAAAATCTGACCATTTATAATTGAAACGAAGCACAGGGATACCGAATTGATCTACAGTAGTCGGATCTATTTCACAATAGTTATCTTCTCTTGCAACTGCCTCTCCCCGGCCTCCAAAACCGAGAACTGAGCCGTAATATTTTTTAACGTCCTTACGCAAACTTTCACCATAGCCTCCGGTTGGTAAGTTAAAAAATTTATTAAACTCATTAGGGTTAAATCCAAAGCCATAATTAGGCATACGCATTCCTCCCCAGACCTCAATATGATACCCCCGGGGGAAATCTAAATTCTTATTATCAAGCCACCAGGGTGTATAAACATGCATACCACCCACACCGTCTTCATTGTATACTTTCCGATTCATCAGGCCAGGGATAAATCCGGCCCGGCTGCTTCCGGTAGAATCATGAAGATACTTCCCCACAACATTACTGCTATTACCAAGTCCATTGGGATGCTGTTTGCTTTTTGAATTCATGAGAATCCGCGCAGAACTACAGGCAGAAGCCGCTAATACCACAACCTTGCCTTTTAACTGGTACTCTTTGCGGTCGTCTTTACTAATATATGAGACCCCTGTTGCTTTTCCTTCGTCATTTGTAGTTACTTCCCGTACAACAGAATTCACATAGAGGTCTACCTGGCCCCCACTTTTCTGAGCAGGAAAAATTAAACATGAACCTGACGAAAAATCGGCATATACCTGGCAAGAACGAGAACACTGGCCACAGTAAAAGCACACCCCGCGATCATTGTTTATTTTTTTTGTTAGCATAGACATTCTGGAGGGAATTACCGGAATATTGGATTTACGCGCACCTTTAATATACATGAGCTCATGCAGTCTTGGTTTTGGTGGTGGCAGAAAAAATCCATCAGGATCATTGGGCAACCCTTCATTCGTACCGAAGACCCCAATGAGTTTGTCTACTTTATCGTAATATGGTTTTACATCTTCGTAACCAATGGGCCAATTGTCGCCAAGACCATCTATATCTTTATGCTTAAAATCCTTTGGACCAAAACGAAGTGAAATTCTACCCCAGTGGTTGGTTCTGCCTCCAAGCATATGCGACCTGTACCAGTCAAACTTAGTGCCTTCTTGTCTTGTATAAGGTTCACCCTCTATTTCCCAACCCCCGTAAGCCATGTCAAATTCACCAAAATCTCTGATAGTATTTGCGCCTCTTCGTGGTGATTCGTAAGGCCATTTTAACTGGGTCATTTGCTCTGGATCTGCCGGATCAAAAAAAGGCCCTGCTTCAACAACGGCAATTTTTAGACCAGCATCTGCCAAGACTTTGGCCGACATGCCTCCACCGGCGCCGGATCCAACTATTATTGCATCATACATAGTTGGTGATTCTTTTATTTGCATAGGCTTAATTTAATTAATTACAGTCCTTTTTATCAGATAATAGCAAGCTTAAATTACATTATTTATTTCTAAAATTTGGCAGTCTGGCCAGTTTGGTAGAAATGTACAAGAAATTGACAATTTAGTGTAAGCCTATTGCTATAGAAAACCCTCCAGGGGTATTAAATTCTTCCACAACATTATAATACTCTTCGAATACCGGAAAAATCCTGTCTGTATTGGGTTGGGGTACTGCCTTTGCTCTTTTTAAAAACCCGGTTAAAATTTGCGATACTGTTAAAGCCACACATAAAAGCTATTTCCGATATACTCAAATCTCTTTCAATCAACCATTTGGAAGCATAACCTATACGAATATCATTAACATATTCCACAAATGTCTTACCGGTTCGCTTCTTAATAAATCTGTTAAATGAAACACTACTCATATTCAGTATGTCAGCAACTTCCTGAAGGGTCATTTTTGATGAATAATTCTCCTGAACATGGTCATATAATGTTTTAAGTTTATTATTATGCTCAAAATTTTCCAGATGAATGGTAGTGGTGGACAATAATCTTTGGTTTCTTGATGTAGCCAGATCATATAAAATTGAAAAAAGTTCCAGAAAGTAATCGATCCCACCGAGTTTAGAAACTTTTAATAATCTAGGCGAAATAGCACGAGTTACTTCTTCGGAAAAAAGAATACCATGAGCTGATTTATCAAACAAGTCTTTTATGGGCTTCATAATTCTACGGCCAAGAAAAGCAGAATTGAAGAGATCGTTGTGAAATTGAATAGTTATTTCATGTATATCTTTTTTTGTACACTCATGTTGTTCCCATCCATGAAAAAGATTAGAACCAACCAATACTAATTCCAGGTTGTCAATTTCTTCTATGCTATCACCAACAATTCTTCGGATTCCTTTTCCATTGGATATAAAGTTCAGTTCTAATTCCGGATGGAAGTGCATCGGATAATCAAAAAAATCTTTCACCCTGTCAAAAACAAGAAAACTATCTTCATTGGAAAGAGGTGTAATCTCACGATGAATTCTTTTGAGTAAATCCATTATTCAATACTAGATCTGTTGTTATAATTCATTTATATGACAAAATAATACCAAAACAATATTAACAAATATTTTAGATTTGAACCAGAATTTGGCAAATGAAGGGTGTATATTTTTATAATTATTTAAAAAAGTGCCGTAATTTTTACCAATTCTGGTTTATTTGATTAACCTATATTTTTTAAGACATATCAAAATATGCTACAGGGAATAGATATTGCAATAATTCTATTATATCTTTTAGCTACTGTACTTATTGGTCTTATTCTCCGTAAAAGGGCTCAAAGAAGTAAAGATGATTATTTACTCGGTGGGAAATCCCTGCCCTGGTACATGCTCGGTCTTTCCAATGCCTCAGGGATGTTTGATATTTCCGGTACCATGTGGCTGGTTACGTTAACATTTGTTTACGGTTTAAAAAGTATTTGGATACCATGGCTATGGCCAGTGTTTAATCAGATATTTCTAATGGTCTATCTAAGTGCCTGGTTACGCCGTTCAAACGTCACAACAGGTGCCGAATGGATTTTATTCAGATTTGGTGAAGGTAGGGGTGGCAGATTATCACATACCGTTGTTGTAGCCTTTGCCATTATTAGTTGTCTTGGTTTTCTGGCTTATGGCTTTATTGGCCTTGGAAAATTTGTTGAAATTTTCATTCCCTGGGAAGTAGTAAGCGGCTATGTTCCTTTCGATGTCCCACTCCAATATGTTCCCCATTTCTATGGAACTGTTTTTACCATGTTCGCTGTATTTTATTCCGTTCTGGGCGGTATGTCTGGTATTGTATGGGCAGATCTTTTACAGTTCACTATAATGACTATCTCCTCGTTTGCCATTGCTTTTATAGCCTGGCAGGCTATGGGCTCAAATACGCTGAACGTTCCCGAGAGCTGGATGAATCCCTTTTTTGGATGGACTCTGGACATTGACTGGACTGGAATTATTGCAGAGGTAAATGACAAAATTGCCTCGGACGGCTATACCTTATTTGGATTATTTTTTATGTTGGTTGTCTTCAAAGGTATTCTGGCAAGTATTGCAGGGCCTGCACCAAATTATGATATGCAGAAAATACTATCTACCAAATCACCAAAAGAAGCTGCTAAAATGAGTGGATTTGTGTCTATTGTCCTTATGCCAACCAGGTATCTTATGATTGGCGGGTTTGCAGTATTGGGTATCCTTTTTTACGATCAGTTAGATTTACAACGTGCAGGAATTATCGATTTTGAAAATATTCTTCCTTCGGCCATAAATAAATTTGTGCCCGTTGGTTTAATGGGGCTCTTATTAGCAGGCCTTTTGGCTGCATTTATGTCCACCTTTGCCGGCACTTTAAACGCGGCTCAAGCTTATATTGTAAATGATGTTTATCTAAGATATAAGAAAGATGCAAAACCAAAGCAGGTAAAATGGATGAACTATGGCAGTGGTATACTGGTTGTGATAGTGAGTATTGTTTTGGGTTTTTTCGTGGAAGATGTAAATTCTGTTTTACAATGGATTGTTTCTGCACTATGGGGAGGTTATGTAGTTTCTAACACCCTAAAATGGCACTGGTGGCGATTTAATGGCTACGGTTATTTTTGGGGAATGGTATCTGGCCTAATACCAGCGATTATTTTTCCACTCGTCTTTCAAGAGACACTGGAACTTTATCTATTCCCTCTCTTTCTTATAATTACCACCCTTGGCTGTATTATTGGAACTTATATGGGACCCCCTACTAATGAAGCCACGCTAATTAATTTTTATAAAAAGACAAGGCCATGGGGTTTTTGGAAACCCATACAGGATAAAGTAATTGCTCAGGATCCTGATTTCAAGAAAAATAATATGTTCAAAATGGACATGTTCAATATTTTTATTGGAACCACAGCTCAGACTCTTTTGGTAATTATACCTATATATTTAATCCTGAGAGAATATACATCGCTCTGGATTTCCCTTGGAATTTTTGCCGTTTGCGGTTTTCTGCTTAAAAAATTCTGGTGGGATAAGTTAGACCAACAAATGTAGCGTAATGGAAACAGCCAGACTAAAAAACCAAAAACGGATTTGGAATTATGAATCGCTTATGGAGAATCATAAGCAGCTTATAAATAGGCCTAACAATGAAATTCCAGAAAATAGCGGAATAATTTCCAGATATAAATATCCGGTGATTACCGCTGAGCATATACCAATAAACTGGCGGTACGATTTAAATGCAGTGTCTAATCCATTTGGCTTAGAACGAATAGGCGTTAATGCAGCATTTAACGCTGGGGCTATTAAATGGAATGATAAATACACTCTTGTGGTAAGAGTTGAAGGTAACGACAGGAAATCCTATTTTGCATTTGCAGATAGCCCGGATGGCATAAATGAATTTAAATTCTGGGAAAAACCTTTACTACTTCCACAATTTAATGATCCCGATATTAATGTCTATGATATGCGCCTGATTGCTCATGAAGATGGATTTGTTTACGGTATATTTTGTTCCGAAAGAAAAAATCCGGATGCTCCACACGGGGACACTTCCTCTGCAATCGCAAACGCAGGGATCATCAGATCAAGAGATCTTAAAGACTGGGAGCGTTTACCCGACTTAATTTCGGGCTCCAACCAGCAACGAAACGTAACCTTGCACCCGGAATTTGTTAAAGGTAAATATGCCTTATACACAAGGCCACAGGATGGATTTATTGAAACTGGTTCCGGAGGAGGTATAGGGCTTGGATTTATAGATGACATGAAACACCCTGAGATTGTTGATGAGACCATTATAAACCATAAAGTCTATCATACTATATATGAACTGAAAAATGGATTGGGGCCTTCACCAATTAAAACAAATGAAGGCTGGCTTCATCTGGCGCATGGAGTACGAAATACAGCTGCAGGTTTAAGATATGTATTGTATCTTTTTATGACAGATCTGCAGGATATATCTAAAGTCATTTATCAGCCCGGGGGGTATTTTATGGCTCCGAATGATAACGAAATTGTAGGAGATGTGGGAAATGTTCTGTTTTCTAATGGTTGGATAGCGGAGAATGACGGAACTGTTTTTATCTATTACGCGTCTTCAGACACAAGAACACATGTAGCCACTAGTTCAATAGATATTTTGGTAGACTATTGCAAAAATACTCCTGCAGATCGGTTATCAACTAATGAATCTGTAAAAAACATTTTAAACTTAATTGAAATGAATGACTAAAAAAATTAAAAATAGTTTCCCCAAACTGCGCTTAGTTTTTTGAATTAGCGTGGCGTTTCCCGTATCTGACTGGCAAATCAAGGGAAGCGATACATTGTTATGTGAACCTTAATTAAAGGTAGCATGCGTAGCGTAGAAAACAATGCCTTTTGGTTAAACCCAAAAGGTGTTGTTTTATTTTAAAAAGTAAGAATGGCACATTATTGTTAAAAAAATATCAAAATGTTAAATTTATTATTATAACAAATTCGTATTAATTCATTATTTGACTACTAATTGACAAAATATTACCAATGAATATTACATTATTCGCATAATTTTATTAATATTATCAAAAATTTATGGTTTATTTTAACATTTATCGCAAACGTTTTCGCATTAGGTGTTTCTAAAGCCATGAAAATCAATTAATTAAAGCTAACTAAACTACAAACGATTATGATTCTAAAAAGTGATTATCACTCGTTAAAATCTTGTGCTGGAAAAAAAAGTAAGTCTGGCAATAAGATTTTTTCATTACTTATGGGTCTTGTTTGTTCGTTTGCTCTCGCAGCACCGACAACAAGTCTCGAAACAGTAACGACGATTGAAGCATTTCAATCCACCATCACAGGAAATATTACGGATGCACGGGGTATTCCACTTCCTGGAGCTAATGTGGTAATTAAAGGAACCTCAACCGGTGCCGCTGCTGATTTTGATGGAAATTATTCCATCCAGGCCAGTCCTGGGGATGTTCTTGTATTTACTTACACAGGGTATAACCCAAAAGAAGTTACCGTAGGTACCGACACTAATATTTATGTAATTCTTGAAGAAGGACTTGCATTAGACGAAGTTGTCGTCACAGGTTACACCACTGAATCAAAAAGGGAAACCACTGCAGCTGTATCTATAGTTAAGGCTGAGGAATTGGCAGCAATTCCTTCCGGTAACGTAGAACAACAATTAGCTGGTAGAGTTGCCGGGGTTACCGTAATCACTAATGGCCAGCCGGGAACTCAAAGCCAGGTGCGGATTCGTGGTTATGGTGGCTTTGGTGGAAACCAACCACTTTATATCGTAGATGGGGTACCTATTCAAAATATAGAATTCTTAAGCCCGGACGATATTGCTACTACCACAGTGCTTAAAGACGCTGCGGCGGCTTCCATTTATGGGGCCAGAGCAGCCAACGGTGTAATTGTTTATACTACCAAACAAGGAGCCCGCGGTGATCGAAAAACCAACATTTCACTTAATATTCAAAGTGGTGTTACAGATCCTAATGTAGCAGGGTCACCAAAAATGTTGAACCCTCAGGATATGGCAGACTATACACATATTGGCTATAGGAATAATGCCGCAGCTAACGGCACAGCTCCGCAGTATACACATCCGCAATATGGCTCTAATGCAATACCAACCTTCCCTGATTATCTGCATGCAGATGGGCAGAATGGTGTATCAGCCAGTGATATAAATTTGGCGCAGATTCAGGCTAACTATGAAGCAGATCCTGAAAATGTCTTTTTAATCAGACCAAACCTCGCAGGTACCAACTGGTATAGAGAAATTACCAGGATTGCACCTCAAACCAGAATTAGCCTTGGTTTTGATGGAGGAAACGAGAATGGTCGCTTTTATATAGGATTAAATATGCAGTCCATAACTGGTATTCTTTTGTCCAACAAGCAAGACAGGTACACTGCCCGTGTTAATTCAGAGTTTGATCTGGCACCCTGGTTAAGTATTGGTGAAAATCTGCAGGTTACCTATAATTCAGTTGTAGGCCAAACAGGTGGTGGAGGTGGACAAGGTATTGCGCAGCAGGAATCTGAAGTTCTTTCGGCATATCGTATGCCTACCATTATCCCAGTATTTGATGACTTTGGCAGCTATGCCAGTACCAGGGCCGCAGGTTTTAACAACCCTCGTAACCCGGTGAGGAGATTGGCACAAGACAGAGGTGATGATCAGTCATTTAACGTAAGTGCGATTGGTAATTTTTATGCACTTATCAAACCTTTTGAGGGTTTTACCTTTAGAAGTAGTATAGGTGGTTTCTATTTTAATGCTAACAATAGAAATTATGATTACAGGTATTTAGGAGATTCTGAACCACAGGCAAGTTTTAGTTTTGGTGAAGGTTCAGCTTATGGCTTCTCATGGACATTTACGAATACCATTACCTATGAGAAATTAATTGCTGACAAACACAAATTAAAAGTTTTATTAGGTCAGGAGGCAATTGAAGGTACAAATACCCCGGTAGCGGCACCTCGAGGAAGAGCTATTCAAGGTTCCGGTATAAACCCGTTCTCTACAGATTTAGATTTTGTAACGCTGTCTGCAGTGCAGAGCCCCGTGGTTCAAAGTTTCATAAATCAAGGTGCTAATTTTAGTTCTCTTTTCGGTCAGGTTCAGTACAACTATGACGAAAGATATTATGTTTCTGCGGTAGTTAGGCGAGACGGTTCTTCTGTTTTCGGTGCTAACAACAGATATGGTACCTTTCCTGCATTCTCAGGTGCCTGGAGGATAATTGGTGAATCCTTTATGGATAACCAAAACTTCTTTCAGGATTTAAAAGTTCGTGTTGGTTGGGGGCATATGGGTAACTCTAACAACGTAAACCCTGCTAACCAGTTTTCTTTGGCAGCTTCTGATTTAGGGAATACCTTTTACCCAATACAAGGTCAAAGTAGTGGTGCCGATGAAGGTTTTGCTACAAGCCGTATAGGAAATCCGGATGCTAAATGGGAAACCAGTACTACGACAAACATTGGGTTTGATGCCACTATTATAGACAATCATTTAGATATCGAATTCGACTGGTGGAAACGCGATACCGAAGACCTTTTATTCGTTGTGCCTTTGTCAGGTGTAACGGGTAACTATGCCAGTGCACCATCCAGAAACGTTGGGTCTATGCTTAAC
>NZ_JBATGR010000464.1:0-1783 GCF_049665975.1 Eudoraea sp. | reverse complement strand
GTGGTAGTGCGCTATGCACCACCTTACCACTCTAAAGGGATTGCAACCCTGATAAAACCATATATCGAACAGGTAACAAAGCTCGACTTTTCATCGAAATCCGAGACCGATCTCGGGCCAATAATCGGGGAGTTAATAAAACAATTCAGGCCCGAATTGGATACCTATTATGTTACAGACACCTCCCTGGGGCACCTTAAGGACAGCACTATTAAGGGTTTCAGACGCATATTTTATCAAACAGAGGATATTCAGGAACTTCACCTTACAATTATGCGCGGTATTGCGGAGCGATATACTACCCCTTTCTTCTCTGCGCTGGTAGAATACAGCCAAAAACCCACCGGGGTCTTCCATGCCATGCCGATATCCCGGGGAAATTCAGTTTTTAAATCAAGATGGATCAATGATTTTGGTGAGTTCTACGGGCGAAATATGTTTTTGGCTGAAACATCTGCCACAACTGGTGGCCTCGATTCCTTACTGCAGCCTACAGGGCCTTTGAAAAAAGCCCAGGAAATGGCACGGGATGCATATGGCTCCCAGTACACTTATTTTGTGACCAACGGAACATCCACAGCCAATAAAATTGTGATGCAGGCCCTTGTAAAACCGCAAGATGTAGTTCTAATTGATAGGGATTGCCATAAATCACACCATTATGGATTGGTTCTGGCGGGAGCATATCCCGTTTATCTGGATTCCTATCCCATCGAAGAATACTCCATGTATGGCGCGGTACCCCTGGAACAGATCAAAAATAAATTGCTGCAATTAAAAGATGCAGGCAGATTGGATAGGGTGAAAATGCTGCTGCTTACAAATTGCACCTTTGATGGCCTTGTTTATAACGTGGAGCGTGTCATGGAACAGGTTCTGGCTATAAAACCGGATATGATATTTTTATGGGATGAAGCCTGGTTTGCCTTTGCGGGATTTGCTAATAGCTACAAGCAACGAACCGGTATGCTTACAGCTAAAAAGCTGTATGAAAAATATAGAAGTAGTACCTATAGGAAGCAATATAATGGGCATATAAAAGGATTGAATAATGGTGATCTTTCCACAATGCCGGATCCGGATAAGGTACGGATACGGGTATATGCCACACAGAGCACACATAAAACCCTAAGTAGTTTTAGACAAGGCTCAATGATCCATATTTGGGATGAAGACTTTCGTCGAAAAAGTGAGAACACCTTTTTAGAAGCTTATATGACCCATACTTCCACATCACCCAATTACCAGATGCTGGCCTCTTTAGACGTAGGCAGGCGACAAGTTCAGCTCGAAGGTTTTGAATTGGTTGAAAAGAGTATTGAGATGGCTATGGTACTTAGGGCTAAGGTGAATGACAATCCTCAACTAAGCAAGTATTTTGATGTCCTGACGGTTCATGATTTTATACCAAATAAATATCGTCAAACCGGCCTTAAAGAGTATTATACAAGGAACGAAGGTTGGAACCGAATGGATGAGGCGTGGGAGAAAGACGAATTTGTACTTGATCCTACCAAAATAACCCTGTATATCGGTAAAACAGGTGTTGACGGTGACACCTTCAAAAACAAATACTTAATGGATAAATTTAATATCCAGATTAATAAGACTTCCCGGAATACCGTCTTGTTCATGACGAATATCGGGACGACCAGGGGTAGCATTACATACCTCACCAATGCACTTTTAAAAATTGCAGATGAATTGGATGAAGAATTCAAATCGTTGAATAATAAAGAAAAGGAAATTCTTCAAAACAGAATTCATTCCTTGACTAAAGAGG
>NZ_JBATGR010000463.1:0-1779 GCF_049665975.1 Eudoraea sp. | reverse complement strand
CAGAAATGTATAACTAGAAATCAGAGATAATAAACCGACATATTTTAATAATTTCATTGTGTTTTTCAAATGTTCGTTAAGACACATAGTTTACAAAGTTAAAGTCACATGCTTTACACTAGATTTTGACTTAGCCTAATTGATACTTGTTTGTCTCTTATTTTATTTTCGTTAAAGTAACCTAAAAATACGTCTCTATAAAATACTCTCCAAATCCCGTTTCCTTGATCTTCGGCACCGACATATTTCCCCTTAAGCCCAGCAGTTAAATATACCCAGTAATACGACTTCCAACGCATGGATCCATTTTGGCATACTTTCATCACTTTCATGGTTGATGGGTAGTCATATTTTGGGATTTTTTCAGGGTATGGTCTATTGGAAAAATCATGGCAATCTACAGGCGTTTTCATCCCTAAGGATTCATGGGGCCTAATGTGATTATATTCTTTTACAAACCGATTTAAACTACGCTGTTGAGCCTTCAGATCGAATGCTGAGGGTTTAGCACAGGCTGCCTTCAGATCACGGTGCATACGTTCATGTCGTCCGTTCTGGTCTGGGCGTGCTGGATCGGAATAAACCGGATCTATTCCCAATTCAATGAACCAATATGAAAGCCTGGTATATCTTTGAATGGCAGCTACAGATCCAAACGGACTTCCGTTGTCGGTATGTATTTGTTTTGGGATGCCATACTTTCTAAAAACCTTTGTAAACTCTTGCTTGGCAGACTGAAGGTTCTCTTTATAATGTCCTTTTGCCGTGAACAAAAACCTGCTCTTCGAATCGGCAATAGTAAGCGGGTGACAGTATATTTTATTCCCCATTAAAAACTTCCCTTTATAGTCCGCGCTCCAAACTTCATTGCACTTCTTGGGGTCGAAAATGGGAAATACTGGCTTGACCCTTCTGCTTCGCTTTTGAGGTTTAACCAGTCCATTTTTAGAAAGGATGTTGTGAACCGTAACCACACTTGGAATAAGTTCTTCTGGATACTGCTTAAACAACAAAATGCGAATTTTCTTCGCACCCCAAAGCATGTGTTTGTTTTTTAATTTTAAAATTGAATCTTCAACTTTATGATTGGTTCTGTTGGGGTGATTGATTGGAGCTCTTTCTTGCTCGATTAATCCCGATAGTCCCATTTTTTCATACCGAGAAATCAACTTGTAAGCGGTAGGACGCGATATATTAAATGACCTACAAAGTTCCGTGATGGTGTACTTTTGAGTTAACCATTCATGAATAAATTCTACTTTTTGTTCCATTTTAGTTTTTACTTTCCAGACCATGACAAATCACTTTTCCAAGTAATTTATGAATCTTAAAAGTGTAAACTATGTCCCTTTAACTTTGTAAAGGATGTCCCTTTACCATACCAGCTTGCGCACAACGGTAAGGCTATGGCAAGTTGGGCAGGCAAGGAAACTTTTCGTTTCCGTCAAGTCTGCGAGCCAGAGCTTTTTGTTTTGTAATTATTTTTTCTTTTTAATTGCCAAACCCAAAAGATTTGGCGGACTTAGTAAATAATCCCAAGCCTTTAAATTAAGCACTTTATGCCTATTTGCTATAGCCATTGTTGTCATTAGTAGCAACCCACAAGGGTAATCACGCTCGATTACGTTCGAATTGCGTTACCGTCTCCAAAGATTGCTAAGTTTCAGCCGCACCGATTGTATTTCGATTGCGTTCCGCCTCAAACTTTTTACGTCAGTAAATTCCGCCTGAGTAAAGTCCATTTGCAAAAATTTATTAGAGAGTTTACCTGCATAATAG
>NZ_JBATGR010000462.1:0-1767 GCF_049665975.1 Eudoraea sp. | reverse complement strand
ATATAGCCTTCCCCTGCATTGGCATAGGTGCCACTTGGAGGCTCCCCAGGTCCATTTGTGAACATAGTGGGTTCAGTAGCAAACAATGTAAATTCACCCCCTGCGCCATCAAAGAGACCTGACCCGCCTGTTACGATATAGTCAACCGAATTAGCTGTGAAGCTACCCAGGACTGATTTAAAAACTATCGTATCCCCGTTTGCCGAGGTTATGACTCCGGTAATTGCATCAAAACCTTGGTTTCCAGGTCCCCCCGTACACCAGGTCAGTTCAACTGCATAACGGCCTATGTGGGAGGCCTCGCCGCTGCCCACGATCTTCAGTGGCAACAAAGGGTCACACAAATTAACCGAAGAGGGGTCGAATTCAAAGGTTCCGGCACTCCGGATCTTCCAGGGGCGCTCAACTTGTTTCTCCTTGTTTGCAGAGGCATTGACAGCCTCGATGTTTTCAAGAGCATCCATATCCGCTTCCGGACTACAGGAAAAGGAAAATAAAAGGACAGCCACAATGGCTAACTGAAAAAAGGTTTTTGAAAATGATTGATCGATTGGTTTCATATAATAGTGGTTTAATGGATTACACATTATGAGCAAATACCCAAAAACACAAATAAACCGCTTAGATTATAAGAAGCGCAGTACCAGGAGGGAAGTTAGATTATGGGAGTTCACTTAAAGATAAGAATTATTTTTGGTAATTAGTCCTTTATTTTATTCCAGGTTATGCAGGAGCCTAGGTGGAATTTAATTTTATCGTAAGTATTCTATTAACATCTGGTTATTAATGGAACTCAAGAAGTACCAAATGACAAGTGCCAAATACAAAAGCATCTTTCAGTTCGATTGGAATTTGGATTTTGAAATTTGGGTTTTTTGATCCCTTGGAGCAAGAGCAAAGCTATCTAGCTTCGGCTGTTCTTCATTTCACACACAAGCACAGTAAAACAACTCAATGGTTATCTGCCCTTTCCATAGCAGGCCAAAGGCGTGCGTTTTTTTCCTGGTAAAGCTCCATATCCTTAAAAATGGTGCTCAGCAATCTAATAGCCTGGAGAATATAGGGCCCTTTGTTAAGCATAACACAATCTGTGCGTTGCGCCATAGCGGCATCGGTCATTTCGGCCCGGGAAGGGATCCCCTGCTTTGAAAGGTTTTCCAGGACCTGTGTTGCCCAGATTTCAGGAATATGTGCCGCCCTGCACAGTGAAAGAATTTCCCTTTGAACCCTGCCAATATTATCCCATCCGCATTCTATGGCCAGATCTCCCCTTGCAATCATCACCCCTACAGGGTAGGTCTTCATGGCCTCCAAAAGAATTTTGGCCAGCTTATTAAACCCACTTTGTGTCTCAATCTTTAGAATGATCCCAAATCCTTTTGGAGGGTTTAATTTTTGCAACTCCGCCATAAGATCTCTTACATCCTGCTTTCGGTTTACAAATGATACGTTTACGATATCCGCGTTTTCAACTACAAATGCGAGATCTTTTTTATCTTTGGCTGTTAAACCACTGAAATTTAATTTACTGCCGGGAAAATTTATGCCTTTGTCTGCCCTTAGTTTGTTTCCTACTTTCCGGGTATGCACAATCTCTATCAGCAATTCGTCCGGGGCCTGCTTGCGAATAACCCCTTCAATCTTGCCATCATCAAAAAAGACCGGCTCCCCTTCCCCTACCTGCTCAAATATTTCTGCCGAGGTACAGGAAATATGTGCCGGGCTTGTTATATTCCCTTCCGCATCCTTAAGCGCAGCTCCACCGGG
>NZ_JBATGR010000461.1:0-1537 GCF_049665975.1 Eudoraea sp. | reverse complement strand
AGCCTATTATGAAGGTGTTTTAAATCTTTCCAAAATTGACGGTCAGGTGGGCGTTGAAGGGCAAAAGATTTTTAGTTTTCCTGTCGGTTGTGACGACATATTAAGACCATTGCAAATACAATTTATTGATGATGTTTTCCTGGCAAAATGAGCTTACTTTTTTGAAAATCCTGATTATCCCAGAAGTTTAGCCACGGGCTTTAATAGTAACGATAGGGATAGCAGTTTAGGAGGTATAAATACTCAGGAATTCTGGAATTTGACAACTACAGGCAGAATTCAAATAACTCTTAATTGGAACTCAGCCTCTTATCTGGAATCTTCGGTTGATGGCATAGAAAGTATCACTGTTGCAGGCTGGAGCAAGAAGAATGAACAATGGGACAATTTGGGAAATACTAAATATGAAGGGAATACCGAAGAAGGAATGGTTACTTCCAATATTTTCAACGCCAATGATTATGAAATCTTTACTTTAGGTTTTTTGTTTAATACAAAAGCCAACGAACCTGGCAACTATGCTCTAACACCAAATGGGGATGGAGTAAATGATTTTTTTAGTTTAAAAATTATGGAGCAATCGCCAAATAATGAATTTAAGGTATTCAATAGGTCGGGTCAGTTGGTTTATGAAAAAACAAATTATCAAAATGAATTTCAAGGAATTCCAAATCGAAATATCAACCAAAACAATAATCAATTGCCGGAAGGTGTTTACTTCTATCTAATTGATTTAAAAGATCTTAACCTTAAGTATCAGGGGTACTTTTATCTGGCTTTTGAATGATTTGTGGATTTTTAGGAAAATAAAGACCCGATAAGTAATTTATATTTCCGGCTATCCAATAATATCCAATATTATCCTATCCGGTTATTTGTATTTAGATCCATAATTCTGAAATATCCAGACATTCGACAAAAAGCCATAATCTCCGCTTATAAACAACGCTTACGAGTTTCACCACACAATTTTAGTTCTACACAACATTTTCTATAAAGGTCCTCATCTTCGGGTTATTTTTACGTTGAATTAATGATTTTACCCAAATCTTAATAAAATGACCCTGAAAAAATTACTTTTTATACTGTTAGTCGCATCTTCAACAATGGCGATAGCACAGGTAAAAATAGGTGAAAACCCCAATAGCATAGATACCGCTTCCATTTTAGAATTGGAAAGCAGCAACAAGGCTTTTGTACTCACCCGCCTTACTACAGCTCAAATGCAAGGTATTACACCATTGCGTGGCGCCTTGGTTTACAACATAGAAGCCCAATGTGTCTATCTTTATGATGGCAGTCAATGGAAGGACCTTTGCGGTGGATCGGGTTCTAATCCGGGCACTTTCACATTTGTAGATAACGGGAATGGCACTTTTACCATAAATTATTCAGACGGGACTTCTTTTACTTCTTCCGACCTTACCGGTCCCCAGGGACCAGTCGGTCCACAAGGGCCCGCAGGTGCTGATGGCACTCCTGGTCCAATAGGACCACAAGGCCCCGACGGAAATCAAGGCCCTGACGGGAATCAAGG
>NZ_JBATGR010000460.1:0-12060 GCF_049665975.1 Eudoraea sp. | reverse complement strand
CTCTAACCAATACTATCGAGTGCTCCTGGAGATTGTGACCTTCGCCGGGAATGTATGCGTTTACCTCTTTACCATTGGTTAACCTAACTCTTGCAACCTTTCGCATTGCAGAATTTGGTTTCTTAGGTGTAGTGGTATAAACCCGCGTACAGACCCCTCTTCGCTGGGGGCACGAATCCAAAGCAGCCGATTTACTCTTCTTGGTAATTGTGGCCCTTCCTTTTCGTACTAATTGTGAAATTGTTGGCATACTATTATATATGTATAAATACTACCCTCATTTAAGGGCTGGCAAATGTAGTAATTATTCATTATAATTCAAATGCTAATCTATAATTTTCTCTATTTTTTTTTCTGCTCTTTTTATTAGGTAGTTTTAATGATGCAAAAGAGTCACCTTATACCTTAATATACAGCTACCTTAATTATATCTATTGATAATAATTTCAATAACTAGAGTCTTAAGATGAGAATATGATACCACAAGGTTTTCCCAAATTCAACCCGCAAGGATATTTTTAAATATTCCAACTCGATACGATTGCTAAGTTTGCAACATATTTCTAATTTTTCCTCACGTTTATCATTTTATTGGGAGTTATATACCATTTTACTCAATTTTTTAACATTTATTTTGATAATATATTTAACAATAGGCTTTGAAATTGTTTTTTTTCTGTCTTACTTCTTAAAGTTTTATTAAAATAAGTTTGGATTATTAACATGAAATTAGGATTTTCGCACTTAGCTAATTCAAATAATTATAAAATGAGAACAAATTTAAATGGAATCTTGACGCTACTTTTGGCGTTTGTTGTGCATTTATCATTTGCGCAAGACAAGACGATTTCAGGTAAGGTCACTGATTTTGAAGGTTTACCTTTACCTGGTGTAAACATCTTGGTTGAAGGTACTACTACAGGTACCCAAACTGATTTCGATGGTTTATACGAGATTAGAGGGCAAGAAGGTCAGGCGTTAATCTTTACCTACATTGGTCAAAAAGATGTGCGCGTCGTCATTGGAGCTGCTCTAAACTATGATGTGCAAATGCAGGAAGATGCCCAGGCCCTTGAAGAGGTTGTAGTAACAGCTCAGGGTATCAAACAGGAAAAAAAGGCATTAGGTTATGCCGTAACCACTGTTAATTCCGAAGAACTGGAATCCAGGGCAGATACCGATATCGGTAAAATCCTTCGTGGTAAAGCCGCCGGTGTAAGGATTACAGGTACTGGTGGTGTTACAGGTAGTGGTACCAACATCATTATACGTGGTGCTTCGTCTATTACAGGGAATAACCAACCCTTATTTATTGTTGATGGTATCCCTTTTGATGCTGGTTCAAATACAGCGAATCAGGATGCATCTTCCGGTAGCTTCCAATCTGCTAACGTAGCCAGTAGGTTTGCTGATTTGGATCCTAACGATATAGAAAATGTAAACATCTTAAAGGGGCTTAGTGCAACGGCTATTTATGGTAGTGCTGGTCGTAATGGGGTAATTCTTATTACAACGAAAACCGGGGCTTCGAGTAACAAGAAATTTGAGGTATCAGTAAATACTTCTATGTTCTTTAATGATGTTGTGCTTCCTGATTACCAAAATAACTGGGGTAATGGTTTCCAAAATGTTTATGGTGCCTTCTTTAGTAACTGGGGTGCAAACTTTGCAAGCCAGCGTACTATCCCAAATGCATTCAGAAATATGTTGTTGAACAATTTCGGGGTAGAACCTTCTGTTCTTTTCCCGGATCGCGCAGATTTGGACTCTCCGGAACAAGTATACAGACCTTATGATTCCCAAAAGGCCTTCTTCCGAACAGGTGCCATCAGTACGATCTCCGTTACGGCAGCAGGAAGTTTCGAAAAAGGTAATTATAGTGTTTCCTATGGTAATACACAGGATCAGGGATTCATACCTAATAACCGCTTGATCAGAAATAACTTTTCAGTAGGTGGTACATATAAGTTTGATAATAAATTAACCGTCTCTGGTAAATTAAATTATGTTCAAAATGATATCTCATCACCATTTACAGATGCTTCTACAGGTAGTGACGTAACAAGTTCTACTGCCGGTACAGGTGGTGTTAGTTCGATATGGAATATCTTATACCTGCCCAGGAGTGTTGATATCACAGAACCATCCCAACATCCAATTACAGGGGAAAGCCTTTGGTATAGAGGGGGTAATGACAGAACCAATCCGGTTTGGACACTAAATAATACTGTATCCACGAACAATACGAACAGGGCATTTGGAGCATTTAATGTCAAATATGATATCGCAGACTGGATTAATGTAAATTGGAGAACCACTCTGGATAATGCAGTTACTTCTTCTGAAAGATCTATTAATAAAGGTGCTAATGATGGTCTGCATCCAAACGGTTATTTACAAACCACAGTTGCGAACAATACCATTTGGGATCATACTCTTTTCGCATCGGTGAATAAGTCCCTTGGCGAAAATTGGGGTATAAATGGTTCTTTAGGTTTCACGGCAAGACGAATTGTTTTTGAACGACAGGGTAATGAAAGCAGGGATCAGATAGTATTTGGTCTTCAAAATCATGCCAACTATGTAAACCATAGTCCAATAATTGAAGGAACCGCATTTCCTGCAAATACAGTGGCTTATCAGCGAGAAACTGAAAGTAATAACCCGGCGGTATATGCTACTGCAACAGCAGATTACAAAGGATGGTTATTCTTAACTGCAAATGCAAGGGAAGATTGGTTTTCAGGATTAGAAAAAGACAATAGAGCTCAATTCTCATGGGGTGCATCTGCTTCATGGATTCCTACTTTGACTTTTGCAGATATACGCTCACAAAATGGTCTTAACTATTTAAAGGTAAGAGCATCTTATGGTACTGCTCCTGGTTTCCCAGGTCTGTATAGAACAAGAAATATCTTGAACTTAAACCCTGCGGCCTTCCAGTCAGCAAATGGAGCTACTGTTACAACAACAAGTGTTGATAACCTTTTAGCAAACTCGAATTTAACACCAGAATTATCTGCAGAAATAGAAGCTGGTATAGAGGCAAGATTTTTGGATAACCGCCTGGGATTTGACTTTACCTATTACACCAGGGAAACGAAAGATCAAATTATTAACAGACCCATACCACCGGAAAGTGGATTTACCACTACAACGGTAAACGCGGGTAATGTTACCAACAAAGGTGTTGAACTTGCTTTTGACGGGGTTCCCGTTCAATCTGAAAACTGGACCTGGAGAATAGATGGTAATTATACAATTAATGAGAGTACCGTTTCAGGTTTACAGGAGGGTGAACAAATCTATGTAGGTGGTATTTTTAATGTTCCTTCCAACCAGGCTATTAATGGACAACCATTAGGTGTTATCCTCGGAAGTGCTGTACTTAGAGATGATGCAGGAAATCGTTTGATAAATGAAAACGGTTACTGGATTCAGGATCCTGAGAACAGGATAATAGCGGATCCTAATCCGGACTGGTTCATGACAATTGGTAGTTCTATAAGATTTAAATCGCTTATGTTAAGTATGCAGTGGGAATACCAGAATGGTGGTGATATTGTATCTACAACTATTGGTGCTATTACCGGTAGGGGATTATCTCAGGAAACAGACTTTGACAGAACGCAAAGTATTATTTTACCTGGTATCAGACAATCCACCGGACAGCCAAACGACATTCAGACAACGGCTACAGAGGCTTATTTCAATAATATAGGCTTTGGAACCGATGAGTTAACTGTCTTTGACGCTTCGCACCTGAGACTCAGGGAATTATCATTGGCGTACACTATGCCCACTAAATTCCTGGATAAGACTCCATTTGGCAGTCTGATTGTTACACTGGTAGGTCAAAACCTATGGGTAGATGCATTTAACACTCCAGATAGTATTAATTTTGACCCTGAACTTAACAGTCTGGGTGTTGGAAACTCGAATGGATTGGATTATTTGACTTCCTGGAATTCCAGAAGATACGGTCTAAACCTGAAATTAACATTTTAAAAAATAAATTGTAATGAAGAATTATAGTAACAAATTATTTTCATTCATGCTACTCTTCGGACTTTTGTGGTCTTGTGAAGTAACTGACCTGGATTTAGTGACAGATCCAAATGCTCCAAGTCCGGACAATTTGAATGTAGACTTTACTCTAAACAGCATACAGTTGAATTTTGGTGCATTCTTCTCGGAAGCAACTGAAGCTGGTGGTGAAGCGGTACGATTGGAATACATGTTCGATGAATATGATGTAAACTTTAATAACACCAATGGTAATATTACTCCAATGTGGAGCAACGCATATGCAGAGGTATTACCGGATATTCAAACTTTGATCCCCATTGCTGAATCATCAGATCTTTATATTCATGCAGGGATTGCTAAAGTTATCAGAGCGTATACTTTAATGACCCTGGTAGATTTCTTTGGTGATGTGCCTTACACGGAAGCTTTACTTGGGAATGAAAATTCATTTCCAACAGTAGATAGCGGACAGTTAGTTTACGACGGAGCTTTAGCCGATTTAAATGCAGCTCTTGCCGATTTTGCTAAGGACTCATCTGCTGAACCTGATTTAGATTTGTATTATGATGGTGATATTGATTCCTGGATTAATTTAACCAACACGCTTAAGCTTAAATATTATCTTAATCTTAGGTTAACCAACCAAGCTGCAGCAGCATCTAATATAGCGGCTCTTATAAATGGAGGAGATATTATCACTGGTCCGGAAGATGACTTTAAATTTACGTACGGAACAGCGCAATCTCCATTGAGTAAGCATCCATATTATATTGAGGAATACCAGGCAGCTAGCCCGGGTGAGTATATTACCAACTATATGATGTGGGCCCTGGGTGTGGAAAAAGGATTGGATGATCCAAGACAACGCTTTTATGTGTACAGACAGGTTGATGAATTCCCTTCAGATGAAGCAACACTTAATAATGAAATAGATTGCTGGAACGATCCAAGACCAGCAACCTATCCAGCTGTTGATGCTATATCAGCTGTACCTTTAGCATTCTGTTCTTTATTTGACAGAGGAGATGGTTATTGGGGTAGAAATCACTCTAACGCTGACGGAATTCCACCGGATAACCAAAAAAGAGCAACTTTTGGTCCCTATCCTATAGGAGGACGTTATGATGACAACGATGCGGAAGCTATTGATGATGGAGACGGACTGGATGGCGCAGGTATCTGGCCAATAATGATGGATTCCTTTGTTTATTTTATGAGGGCTGAAGCAGCACTGTATTTAGGTACCAGCGATGACCCAAGAGCCATGTTGGAAGAAGGTGTAAGAGCTTCGATAGCTACGGTTACCGGATTTTTGAATACAGATAGTTTTACCAATGTACCGGATGATGCAGATATTGAAGCCTATGTTACTTTTGTCTTAGGTTTATACGATGCAGCAGGATCCGCAGACGAAAGAATGGCCGTTGTAGGTAAAGAATACTGGATAGCGTTGTTTGGAAACGGTGTAGAAGGGTATAATCTATTAAAAAGATCTGGAACACCAATTAACTTGTCCCCTACGCTATTGGGTACAAGTCCATTTCCAAGGACTTTCCTTTACCCAAGTACATCTGTGGATAGGAACTTTAATATAAGCCAGAAGTCATTAACGGATCAGACCTTTTGGGATACGAATTCTCCAGGCTTCATTTATTAACTAAAAAAAAGATACAGCAATGAAAAGTAACTTTTTAAAATCAATAGTATATATAGTCGCTCTGGGAATGATTACATTCTCCTGTTCGACTGACACAGATAAATTGCCGGTTAACTTTGAGACCTTAGTGGTTTCGGGTGGCGCATTTGCTTCGCAGATAGCATCTGAAGGTTCAACGGATATTAACAGGGATGATGCGGCAAGTTCGTCTTTCTCTAAAACCTATACACTAACAACGCCTGCACCTGCACTGGGTTCAGATGTTAACCTCGTAGAATTATTTGTAAGCTTCGCAGGAGCCAACGTAAGTGCAGGTGAGATATTATATGCATCTGCCGGTACCGGGGATTTTGACACTTCCAGCGGAGGATATCCTGAGGTGACCTTTAGTGTTGCGGGAGATCAGGTATTGAGTGGCCTGGGACTTGTTCCCGCTCAATTGGAAGGTGGAGATAGTTTTAACTTCCGCCTTGCATTGACTACTCCGAAAGGAACATTTTCTGACGTTAGTGCCAACTTTGACAACCAATCTGCAGACCATAGATTTTCATCAACAGTAGTTTGCTTGCCTGCTATTATTCCGGCAGGAGACTATGTGGTGGCTATGGTAGATACTTTTGGTGATGGTTGGCAGACAACAACTGCATCAGGAGGAGATCCAATCACGATCACCTTGAGTTCAGGAGACGTTCTTGAAGTTGGTATGTGCACCATTTATGAGGCATCAGCATTTACTTGTGTTGATGGACCATCGCAGGCCTCAGACATTGTAACCATCCCGGCTGGAATTACTTCAGCAGAATGGTTCTTTCCAGGAGATCAGTACGGAGAAATATCGTTTACGATAACGGGTCCAAATAGTGGAGAGATTATATATGACTCTCCCCAAGGAGCTGGAGCCGGAGTTCTTGCACTGAATTTGTGTAACGAATAAGTTCTGTTATAATAGTATTGAAAAGCCGCTTGTAAACAAGCGGCTTTTCTTTTGGTCTTCTTTTAAATTTTGTATAACTAAACGAAAAGTACTAATTTTAGAAAAACAGCCATATGAAATATATAGCAAATTGCACCTCATTTATAATACTATTAGGCCTTTTAATAAGCTCCTCGACAACCTTTGCACAGGCGGTTTATAAGGGTAACCACAACTTTGAAAGCACCTCACAGATTTTAGATATCATTGAGGATAAACTCATGGAAGAGAAAGAAGTTATCTATGATATGCGGGAAGTAATAGGTAGCCCCTACCTCACAGAGGAATTTGTGAGAGGATCATTATTTTTAAATGAAAAGAACTACGGGGACTATTTATTTCGCTACAATATCTTTCGGGATGATGTGGAATTTAAAAAAGATCCTTATGCGCCAATTGAATCTGTAAAGAAAATAGAAGGTATTGTTGTTAAGCTGGAGGATAATACCAAGATAACTGTTCAAACCTTAACCATTGACACCAATACCTATGAACGAAAGTTCCTCGTTGAAGTTGTTGATGGAAATTATCAATTAAACAAATTGGTTAGAGCTAAATTTACCGCTCCTAAAAAAGCTGAAACGCCAATGTCTAGCGATGTAAAGGCCAAGTTTACTAAAGTTGAAGAGTTTTATGTAATTAATGAAGATAAGATCGAAAAATTGGGTAACAAAAAGAAGGATCTTAAAAAACAATTTCCTGATGAAGGCGATAAAATGATGGCATTTGTAAACAAGGAAAAAATTAATCTTAAAAAAGAGGATGACCTTATAAAATTATTTCAATACATGAATAATTAATAGGATTTAACTTTTATAATAAAACCATCCTTGAATTTAAGGATGGTTTTTTATTTACCTTTAAGGCATGCAAAAAACTTCCCGAATTTATGGCATAAGGGCCGTAATTGAAGCTATTAATTCCAAAAGTACAATAGATAAGATATTCATTCAAAAGGGCCTGGGTGGAAGTCTTTATAAAGAATTAGAATCCCTGATCCGGGAAAATGGAATTAGTTTCTCCTATGTCCCCGTGGAAAAACTCAACAGACTTACTAAAAACAACCACCAGGGCGTAATTGCAAATATTTCCCCAATCGAATTCCACAACTTTGAGACCTTGGTTGAAGAGGTAATTCAAAAGAAAGAAGCTCCTCTCTTTCTCCTGTTAGATCAATTGTCTGATGTACGAAACTTTGGGGCGATTATACGAACAGCAGAATGTACGGGTGTCGATGGAATTGTCATTCAAAAAAAAGGTGCTGCACCTGTAACCGAAGACACCATAAAAACTTCAGCAGGAGCTGCTTTTAAAGTTCCCATCGCCAAAATAGATCATCTCAAAGACGCTGTTTTTTATTTGCAGGCTTCCGGAATAGAGGTAATTGCGGCAACGGAAAAAACGGAACACAGTATTTACAATATAAATTTTAAAGTGCCCTGCGCCATTATTATGGGTTCAGAGGAATCCGGGATATCCCCTTCAATTCTTAAAACTGTTGATCACAAGGCAAAACTTCCACTGTTAGGTGAAATTGGATCTCTAAACGTCTCGGTAGCCTGTGGTGTTTTTCTATATGAAGTAGTAAGGCAGAGAACATTGTAAATTACTATGTCTTGTCTTTCGTTTTATTTTCCTTATAGTGGTAGGTTATTTTATAAGTGGGGTCTTCTGATTTTTCTACTTCGTATTTATCTTCAATGAAATTACCATCTTCATCAAAATGCCTTAAAAATTCATCCTCCTCCTCATTGTAATTTTCCAATTCCCAGGCATACTTTTTAGTTTTCGGTATTTTAGCCTTTACAAAAAGAGCAAAGAACAAACCTGTAATAAACCCGGACAAATGACCCTCCCAGGAAATATCGTCCTTCAGTGGAAATATAAACCACAATAAACTTCCGTAAATAAATACAACCATTAGTGAAAGCGCCACAAGCCTGTAATGTTTAGTAAAAATCCCTTTGAAAAAGATAAAACTGGCTAAAACATATATTAGACCACTAGCGCCAATATGATAGGACGGCCTTCCAATAAACCAGGTTAACAAACCGGAAAATAGTACCCCCCATAGCAGCACTTTTAAGGAGACACTTCTGTAAAAATAAACCAAAGAAGCGGTAAGGATTGCAATGGGTATAGTGTTATTGTAAAGATGTTCAACGGAGCCGTGCAAAAACGGACTAAAAAGTATGCCTCTTAATCCCATTAAAGTTCTCGGATATATTCCGTACTGATTTAGATTGATCTGAAATCGAATCTCCACCCAGAAAACAGTCCATATTAAAAGTACGGCTACCATAGGAACAAACAGCACTTTATTAGAAAAATTAAAATAGGTTTCCTCCGACATAAGATTAAATTACATATTATTTCTTCAAATTATTGGCCATATATGCAAAACATGATAAATTGTCAGGGCAATCTTTTTGTTTATAGATTTACCACCTTAATTATAAATTAAGTTAGCATACAAGGTAAAAACGTATTTATTACATTTATCATATGAATGAACCACTTGCAGAACGGGTACGTCCAAAAACTCTTGAGGATTATATTAGCCAGCGCCATTTAGTTGGTGCAGATGGATCTTTAACCATCCAGATAAAAAAAGGAACTATTCCATCACTAATTCTTTGGGGACCGCCGGGGACCGGAAAAACAACTTTGGCCCATATTATTGCAAATGAAAGTGAACGTCCCTTTTATACTTTAAGTGCCATAAACAGTGGCGTTAAGGATATTAGGGAAGTAATAGATAAAGCAAAGCAAAGTGGTGGCTTATTCACTGCTAAAAATCCAATTTTATTTATTGATGAGATCCATCGTTTTAGTAAATCACAGCAGGATTCCTTACTGGGTGCGGTAGAAAAAGGATGGGTAACATTAATTGGGGCGACCACGGAAAACCCGAGTTTTGAGGTAATTCCCGCACTTTTGTCGCGTTGCCAGGTTTATATTCTTAATTCTTTTGGGAAAGAAGATTTAGAAGCATTATTACAAAGAGCTATGGCCGAAGATATAATGTTGAAGTCAAAAAATATTGAGCTAGAAGAAACAGAAGCTCTTTTGCGGCTTTCCGGAGGTGATGGCAGAAAACTGCTTAATATTTTTGAATTGGTAGTCTCTTCTGAAGATGAAAAAGATATTGTTATCACAGATAAATTGGTAATGCATAAGGTTCAGAAAAACACTGTACTATATGATAAAACAGGGGAACAACATTACGATATTGTTTCCGCTTTTATAAAATCTATCCGCGGCAGTGACCCTAACGGTTCCGTCTATTGGCTTGCCAGAATGATTGAAGGAGGAGAAGATGTTAAGTTTATAGCGCGACGGCTATTAATTTCCGCATCTGAAGACATTGGCATGGCCAACCCTACCGCCTTGGTTATCGCTAATTCAACTTTTCAAGCGGTTACTACCATAGGATATCCGGAGGCCAGAATTCTTCTTAGCCAATGTGCCATCTATCTGGCAACTTCACCGAAGAGCAATTCTAGTTATATGGCTATCAAAAAAGCTCAGGCTAATGTTAAAGAAACGGGAGATTTATCTGTTCCCCTACCCTTGCGGAATGCCCCCACCAAGTTAATGAAGGACCTGGGTTATGGCGAAAACTATAAATACGCGCATGACTTTGAAGATAATTTTACAGAACTGGAATTTCTTCCCGACGAAATAAAAGGGACTTCTTTCTACATCCCTGCAAATAATAAAAGAGAAATGGCACTTAGAGAATTTCTGGATAAAAGATGGAAAGATAAATACTAGAATTTAATGGCCAATTCTTCTATTTGCAATTTGTCTAACTCATAATATTCAAAATACCATTTTGAATTTTTAGAATATACCAGACCCTTAGTTTTTTCATTGATGCCAATATAGATATTGGGCATAGACGTCTTATAAACCTTTAATCTTATTTTAGGTGTGCTATCCACTAATTGGTACCCGTTTGGTATTTGCTGGGCATACCATACTTCCGGATCTTCCATATTGGGAATCTCGGCAATTTCTGTTGTAACTACCGCAGCCGCTATTGATTTGTTTTCAGGTACAATCTCCGCACTGGTCTGATTAGAATTTACATTTGTAACATCAAGGCTCTTCTTCTGTTCTTCAATTTTTATTTCCTTCAATTCTGTTTTTTCATTCTTTTTAACAACTGGCATAGATACCTGCTCGCTCTGGTCAGCAGGTTTATAGTTGTAGGAAATAGCATTTATAGAATTAAAAGCATAGCTTATAGCCTCCTTATAACCTATGGTATAGTCCTTTGATTTACTTTTTCCTTCGGTTGTGACAAATACTTCCTTGTTATTGCAATCTTTTAAAGTCAAAGAAGCAATTGTAGCAAACATTGTCGACTTATGATTTAAATGAACTAAAAGCCCCAAACATCTGTTTGCATTTAAATCCTGGGGTAAATTATCGTCATAGACTACATTGAAGCCTTTTTGTTGAAAAAGATATTTTATTAGCGTACTGGTTTTATACTGGTTCTCATGTTTAAACCCTACAAAATTTTTAGGTACAATAACATATTTATAATCATTTAGTTGGGCTTGTAAACCATATGAAAATGCAAAAATTAATAACAAGTAATAAATTCTATTTTTCATATAAATTAAATATCAATTTCTCTCCCAAGATATGATATTTAATCCTAATTGAAAAGAAGCGTAATTGCCATCCGCGATATTACCGTAAGCCAGAAGATTATCTCCCATAATATAGAGGTTAACCGGTCCGGCCTGGAGGTTTATACCCAAACCTATATTGGTGGCTGTGAATTTACTAACGGTATAAGTCGCCTTTAGGGCCAGGACTTTAGCAAATCTTCTTTGATAAAATGCCGTTACAGCAAATTGCGGACCCCGTGGCCTATTTATAGCGTAAAATTGCCCCCCTACACTGTTTAGATAATATAAAGATCTATCACCACTATCAGTTTGAATGTCACAATCGCAATCTGCTGTTGGTTCTCCTTGCTTACCAAAATTATAACGAATTGACGAATAAAATTTTATCGGTCTGAAGCTTACATAGTTCTTACTGTTCTCTTCAAAGGGAATTAATTCTTCAATTTCGTTTACAAGATCTTCCCAAAAATCAGCATTAGGATCGCTAAGTGCTTCTGGCAAAATAATTTCTACCCCTTCAACAGAATCACTCCCATTAAGTGTATAAGTTGTTACATCCGTGGTGTGATATAATAATCCGATATCCAAAAGACTTCCGGTTATTACTGTTTGTTTGTTGATATTATAAGTAACTCCCAAGTCAAACCCAAGACCAGGATCACCACCAAAAAGTCCTCTTTTTGTAAGTAAACTTCCCAAACTTTCACCGTTATCATTGGCATCTAAAAGAGCATCCAGGCCCGAAGTTCTTA